>JBDKGQ010000212.1:0-3220 GCA_039798145.1 Bacteroidota bacterium | reverse complement strand
CTGCAAGAAAAACAACTTACCACACTCGGAAAAAATATTACTGCATTAGAGATAAAAGGAACGTTCGATGATTGCCAACGATTAGTGAAGCAGTCTTTTCTTGATCAACAACTGAACAGTCATTACCGATTAAGTTCTGCAAATAGTATCAACATTGCACGATTAATCCCGCAGAGTTTTTATTATGTGGATGCATATCGTCAATTAAAAGATAAATCGATTCCGTTTTACTATTCAGTACCAAGTGGAAACTTTGGTAATCTCACTGCTGGATTAATCGCAAAAAAAATGGGATTGCCTGTAAGTGGATTTATAGCTGCAACAAATGCGAACGATACAATTCCAAACTATTTGAAGACGGGTAGTTATTCTGCGCAAGAAACGATTGCCACTATTTCGAATGCAATGGATGTTGGTAATCCAAGTAACTATGCTCGTATGAATGATTTTTATAAATCTCATTTAGCAATGGGTGAAGACATCGTTGGATATACTTACTCTGATGAAGAAACTAGAAAAATGATGGTGGACATTTATCAAAACAACAATTATGTTTTAGATCCTCATGGTGCTGTTGGATTATTAGGCTGGAAAGAATTTTCAGGGGGGAAAAACAATGTTCAAGGAATTGTTTTAGAGACCGCACATCCGACTAAGTTTATCGATGTGGTAACGGATACTTTACATATTACTCCAGAGCTTCCACCTGCGTTAAAAGCAATTGAGCACGCTCAGAAACAAAGTGTGTTGATGGAAAATCATTTTTCTGCTTTGAAAAACTATCTTTTGTCAAGGTAAACATTTGTCAGCCTCTGACCAACAACATCATTTTATTAGAAAAAATTTTTGACCTCAGTTTATTCGGTTTTAATCGCAGATAAAATTGTGTTAAGCAAAACGAGAAGTTCAGAGCTTGCGATGAAATCACTTGTTTTGTAACAATTTTATCAAGAGTAAAATTCGTGAAACGAAAGAATAAAGTGCAGTCTTGACTTTTTCTTTGGTTCTTTCATTTTGTGTCAAGACAAAAGAAAGAACATTATTAAATTTTTATTGTTGAAGATAATTTTAAGGGAGGGCGTCCAGGTTAATTATAAACCTGTTGTATTTTAAATTCGCCGAGTTGTGATATAAATCTTATCTTCTCCTCTTACTCTTCCCTTTCTTCGTAACAGGCTTTGCAAATCCGCGAGGCTTATCTTTCTTTTTGCTAATTCGTCTTTCTTTACTTTCAGAACCTTCACTACTAGAAAAATCCCACATCATAAAGTCAATTTGCTTTTTTAATAAATCTGCTGACTTTAACTTCACCCTAACGGGATCGCCTAGCTGAAAACGACGATTCGTTCTTCTTCCTACTAAGCAATAGTTCGCCTCATCTAAATCGTAGTAATCATCTTTCAAGTCGCGCACACGTATCAATCCTTCACATTTACTATCTACTAGCTCCACATAAAGCCCCCACTCGGTAACACCCGAAATCATTCCATCAAACACTTCTCCTTCGCGACCCATTAAATATTGCGCCTGCTTAAACTTCACCGAAGATCGTTCTGCCTCCGATGCTTTAATTTCCATGTCGGTGCTATGCTTGCATCGCTCTTCTAATCCTTCTCTCTCCACCGACTTTCCATTGTTCAAATAATGCGTTAATAAACGATGTACCATCACATCTGGATATCGACGGATAGGAGATGTGAAGTGCGTATAAAAATCGAATGCTAATCCGTAGTGACCAATATTCTGCGTAGTATAAACGGCTTTGGCCATGGTACGAATTGCTAATTGCTCTAACACATTTTCTTCGCGTTTACCTTTAATATCTTTCATCAACTGATTCAACGATTGTGCTACCGCTTTCTCTGAATTGATTTTTAATTTATGTCCGAATTTCGCAGCGAAGAAGGAAAAGTTTTCTAGTTTCTCAGGAACGGGTTTATCGTGTATACGATAGACAAATGTTTGTTCGTGTCCTTTTTCTTCGGATAATTTTTGTCCTACAAATGCCGCTACTTTTTTATTCGCAAGCAACATGAACTCTTCAATTAATTTATTGCTGTCTTTGTTCTCTTTCAGATAAACATCAACCGGCATTCCTTTTTCATCGAGCTTAAATTTTACTTCTACCTTATCGAATGTAATAGCACCATGGCTAAATCGCTCTTGTCGCAATTTTTGCGCAAGCGAGTGCATCAATAAAATTTCTTCTTTTAAATCACCCTCACCCGTTTCAATTACTTGCTGCGCTTCTTCGTAAGTAAATCGTCTGTCTGAATGAATAATCGTTCTGCCAAACCACTCTGATATTACTTTCGCGTCTTTATCAATTTCAAAAATCGCAGCGTAACACAACTTATCTTCTCCTGGTCGTAAAGAACAAACCTTGTTGCTTAATTTTTCTGGCAACATCGGAATTACTCGATCAACTAAATAGACAGATGTCGCTCGATAATATGCCTCTTCTTCAAGCGCGCTTCCTTCTTTGACATAATGCGATACATCCGCAATATGAATTCCTATTTCATAATTTCCATTAGGTAAAAACTGAATAGACAATGCATCATCAAAATCTTTTGCATCAACTGGATCGATAGTGAAAGTAGTAATGCCACGATAATCTTTTCGTTTTTTGATTTCACTCGCGGTAATCTCTTCTTTAATCTGATCCGCTTCTTCTTCTACTTCCGAAGGAAAGGATAATGGAAATCCATATTCTACTAAAAGCGAATTCATCTCGGTATTATTCTCGCCTGCGTTGCCTAATACCTTTGTGATTTCTCCTATTGGATTTTTATCTTCTATTTCCCAGCGCGTAATTTTCGCTACTGCTTTTTGTCCGTTTTTAGCTCCGTTTAATTTGTTTAATGGTATGAAAATATCAATACCATAACGACTATTATCACTACTTAAAAACGCAAACTTTTCACTTACTTGAATTGTACCTGAAAATTCTTTTTTATTTCTTTCTACCACTTCTACTAATTCGCCTTCGGCTTTTTCTGCTGAGTAAGACGGATAGGTAGATACTTTTATTTTATCTCCACGAAGTGCGTTAAGTGTTCTGTTCTTTGCTAAGAAAACGGGAATGTTGTTTTCTGCATCAAATACGAAAGCTGCTCCATAATTATTAAACTCCAACTTCCCATATACGTAACGTTTAGTCGGCAGAATTCTGAATTTACCTTTCATTCCATCTTCCAACACACCTTCCGATGCTAAA
>JBDKGQ010000211.1:0-3223 GCA_039798145.1 Bacteroidota bacterium | reverse complement strand
GTATCGCCCATATACATTTTTGAAGGATGCCAATTAAAGCGAAGGAAAGCGACTAATGATGAAAGCACACCAATTAAAACTAAGAGATGCATATTATCGAAGTCCTGGTGAATCACAATTCTGAAAATAGTATTGACAATAATTCCAATAGATACAATAGTTGTAATTCCATCCATGTTGTCAAGCATGTTAATGGAATTCATAATTCCAACTACCCAAAACAAAGTGAAGAAATAATTCATTAATTCATTTGGAAAAATTTTAATGTAAATACCTGATGTAATTAAAATCAATCCTGATAAAAACTGAATCCCGAATTTTAAGAGAGGCTTAGTATCATAAGCATCATCGGCAAGTCCGATAATAAATCCAGCACCACATGCTAATAATAATCCAATAAAGGCTGTTTGAAACAAAGGTTTTGCAGGTTCAAATAGGATAGAGTAGCTCGCTACGGAAAGTAAAAACATGATATAGAAAGTAATTCCTCCAATAGCAGGTTTCGAGAGTGCCCCCCAACGAATAATCGTTTCACCAGAAGTATTGCGTATGCCTAATGTTTTAAAGAAACGGAGAAATAAGGCATTGACCATTAAAGAAAAAAATGTCAGTAATATAAAATAGATAATATATACTAAGTAGATTTTATTTGCCATAACGGTCATCATGTTGCAGTTTAAAACGGTGAATTAAACGAACTGAATGGAGCGAAGTGTACATCTTTTTCTGATACAATCGGATTTTCAATATTCCATTGAATATTTAAATCCTTATCATTCCAAAGTAGCCCCGACTCTGATTCTTTATTATAGAGGTTAGTGCATTTGTAGGAGAAAATAGTTTCATCAGCAAGTGATAAAAATCCGTGAGCAAAACCCGAAGGAATCCAAAACTGATGTTTGTTTTCTTCGGTTAATTCAACCATAATATATTTACCATACGTAGGTGATTGCTTTCTAATATCTACAGCAACATCTATTGCAGCACCCTTAATTACGCGAACTAATTTTCCTTGATCGTGTGGGGGTAATTGAAAATGCAATCCTCTTAGAACATTTTTCTTTGAAATTGATTCATTGTCTTGTGCAAACGATGAAGGGATTCCATGTGCATTGTATTTATTGCTGGAATAAGTCTCATAAAACAAGCCTCGTTCATCAGAAAAGACTGCAGGTTTGATAAGAAGCAATCCTTCTATTTCAAATCGATCAACGGTCATATTACCTCTTTTTAGATATCAGTTGTCTGAGTTTGTCAATGAATCCATTTGGCTCATCATCTTCTTCGTAATAACCATAACCATAACTATAACCATAGCCATATCCGTAACCATAACTATAGCCATATCCGTAACCATATTTCAATCGCGACATTTCAACACCATTCAGAATTACAGACATATTTGAAATTTTATTTTCATTCATCAGTTTGTTTAACTGAGCAATGAACATTTTTTTCGAATAGTTAGCACGTAAGATATACAATGGGTAATCTGCTATCTGTAAAATAGGAACCCCATCACTTACGATTCCAACTGGTGGTAAATCGGCAATGATAATATCGTATTTCGTTTTTAAATAAGCTAGAATTTCATTCATGCGCGGATTGATAATTAATTCCGCAGGGTTAGGAGGAATTGGTCCAGCAGTAATGAAATCCAGATTTGCCAAAGAACTATGAATAATACAATTGTCTATAGTGTCTTTTCCAATCAACAGTGTACTCATTCCTTTTTCGTTTTCAACGTTAAATCCAATATGAATTTTGGGTTTACGCATGTCCAAATCTAGAATGATAACTTTTTTACCGGAAAAGGCTACAACCCCAGCAAGGTTGATCGCATTAAATGTTTTTCCTTCTCCCGAAATAGTTGATGTAACTGCTAAGACTTTAGGTTCATCTTCAATAGAAATGAACTGAAGATTTGTTCTTATAGATCGGAAGGCTTCTGAGATAACCGATTTCGGATTTTTATCTACTAATAATTGCGATACAGGTATTTCTCTTTTGTACTTAGGCACAATTCCAAGCAATGAGGCTTCTGTATACTGACCAATTTCTTCTAGCGAATTGATTTCGTTGTATAGTAGATAGCGAGTAATTATGATGATAAAACTTATTAAAAATCCAATCATCAAACATGCACTAATAATTAATGCTCTATTGGGTGAAACAGGAGGGGTGTTAGGATTTGATTCAACTAAAATTACATGCTTAGGAACGTATCCTGCTCTAGTAATTGAAAACTCTGCTTTCTTATCAAGTAGTAATGAGTAAAACTTTTCATTGACATTAAATAAACGTTCTAAGCGACTGAATTCAGCTTGTTGGTTAGGGATTTTTACAAAACGACTGTTCGCTTCACTTAACAATGAACTTAAGTATTGCTTTTGATTTTGAAGGGTTGTGACTTCGTTATTTATCGATTTGAAAATAATTTCTTTTTGGTTTTGAATACGCGTATTGATACTTTTCGATACTTCAGCATTTTCTGTTGCTTGTAATCGGATTTGATCACGCTCATCAATTAATTGCTGCAATTTAGTTAGCTGCGCAAGAAACTGTGCATCTTTTGCTGTTCCAGAAATAGAGAGTAAGAATTTTCCAATATCATTATTCCCTTTTATATCATTACTTAATGATTGATATAATGAAAGCTGAGTATTAATCAGCAATAATTGATTTTGATAATTTTTATAATCAGTGGTTACATCAGTGATTGCTTGATCGGGCGAAATAATTTTATTCGTTCGCTTAAATGCTTCAATTGAATGGTGTTTGCAATGAGCATCTTTCGGTTTCTTCCAGAATCTGGAAGATAAGAGCATGAATGTGCTTGGCCCAAACATTTATTGACCTCGATGAGGAGCTCAATCTCACTGTACTTGCTTCGGAGCTGTTTCATTACATGCCATTTGTGCCATACAAGGCCACCAACACAAGAAAGTTTACTCTCCTGCTTGTGTCAAGCTTAATCAGCTAAATTTTGTGGCTTCAATCCTTGATTTTTAGCTCGCGAGATAAAGCTCGCGCACGCATGCGGTTTCATCTCTAAGCTTCACAGCTGCATAGTAGACAACTAGGCAGGAGTAGGTTCATGAGGATTGATTCTATGTGGGAGATAATGTCACAAATGTGTTTGGCCTAAACCTTCATCAGCTCAGAAAGGATGCTTACCCTTATCGGTTCTGTTTCGGACCATTTTCATTTCGCACTAGCTATA
>JBDKGQ010000210.1:0-3240 GCA_039798145.1 Bacteroidota bacterium | reverse complement strand
CGCTCCTACTCCAACATCAAATACTCGAATGCTATTTCCCGTAGGTATCTTTCCATTATTTCGCTCGGCTAATAGATCAGCCATGTAATGAAGGTAATCAGCACGACTCGGAATCGGAGGACATAAATAGCCTTCTGGCAAATTCCATTTATCGATTTTATAAAAGTGTTTTAACAATGCTTTATTCAGTATCATTACCGCATCGGGATTAAAAAAATCGATAGACACATCGTCATAAGGATTGATGATTACGTATGGCGCTAATTCAGGACAACTCGCTACGAGCTCTTTAAAATTATAACGTTCACGATGCTTATTGCGAGGATGTAAACCCGGTTTCTCTTTCGGATGCTCTTTCTTTTTTTGTAGTTTCTTCATTATAAATTTGTCCAGTTTTTAAACGCATTTTTTTGCGCTTCACTCGCATCTGTCATACTATTCATTTTAACTGTATCAAAATATCGCTGATCAGAAGAAACCAAATTAATCGACTTCATTTTCTTTTGAGAAAAAATGGTTAACTCAATATCATTGGATAGTTGTAACAAATCATTTAGGTTGTTTTCTACTTTCCAACCATTCACAGCAGCTATTTCATCCTCCTTAGCAAGTCCAGCTAATTCAGCCAAACTTCCGGGATAAATAGAGGCCACTTTGGTGACACCTTGTTCTTGAATCGTTTTGAATCCAAAGCAACGTTCCTGTGCATTTTTTGCAGGTATTCTGCTCACATAACAACCTACTTCGTTCAGTAATTCATTCAGGAATGTTTCTGTATTTTTTGTTCCGTGAATGTAATCATCGAAAATAATTTTTACTCCTGCATCACTCATTTCAATAGCAAGATTTAAAATATCTTCCATCTGATATCCACGATGATGTCCTGAGAAATCATCGTACAACTTTTTAAATAATGTATCTAATGAATATTGATTTTTACTTGCGCGACGAAGGTATAAATCCAGCATCATGGCAATGATACTTCCTTCATCATAGATATTCGTTTTACGATGTGGTGCACCAGGAACATATCCATCTAACCACGTATCGAAACTACTATCGGCTACGGAGTAACGAAAACGAGCATCATTATCAAAATGTTTTTGCAAACGCGCATTCACCTCGTTAAACCAATCCTGCGTAGTAAAGAATCCGGAACGTGCTAAAAATAAATCGCCATAGTACGTTGTAAATCCTTCATACACCCAACCTAGTCGACTGTAATTTTCTTGCGAGTAATCGTATTGCACAAAATCTTTCGGACGTAATGTTTTTACATTCCAAGTATGAAACAACTCATGCGATGCAACGCCTAACAATTCTTTATAAAACTCCGGCTTCATTAATGAATAACCTGGTCCGAGAGCAAGGACAGTTGAAGTTGTATGTTCTACTCCGTGATAAAAACGATACGGCGTAATCAGAATCAAGTAATGATATTCAGCAACAGGAAATGTATGCATCACTTCCATCTGCTTTTTGGTGTATGCGATGAAATCTTTTTTAATACGATCGAAATCAGGATTCACTTGTCCTTGAAACCAAAGATGAAATTTTATTCCATCAACCTCGAATGAATCATGATGCATCGAAGCAGAGGCGATAAAAGGACTGTCGACTAAATCGTGATAGGTTGCAGCATGAAGTACATTTTTGCTAAGTGGTTTTAATCCGCAGGCAATTTCCCAAGCCACATCTACATCAATCGTTAAAACACATTCAGTATGTAGCAAGCCATCCAAGTAAGGCATGCAATGCACAGGATTCACATATAGAAAATCAGCATCTGTAAAACAAGCACCTGCATCTAACTGATTTGCGTAGTAATTAAACGTGATGGTCATTTCGTTGCAGGAAATTGTATTCACCATCCAACTATGACTATCTATTTTTTCAAATTGAACAGGATTATTATGCTCGTCTGTAATTTTAAAATCACGAACATTCTTAGCAAAATTCCCAAGCTCATATCTACCAGGACGCCACTTCGGCAACTTCACTAAAGTACTATCGGAATTAACATTCGCCTTGAAAGAAACCTGAATATATCGGGTAGATGGATTAGGAGAAGAAATTTGATACTGCCACATAATTTTTAATCTTGGCCGTAAAGGTAACCAAAGAAGGTATATTACCGAGTAAACCTAAGGAGTTTCATACAGCTGAATTTCAGTCAGATGACCTATCTGAAATATCAAAAAGCGTCCGACTGAACTTATTTAGATTTCAATTACCTTTGCCCCATTAAATACATACAATTATGAATTACGATTTAATAGTTATTGGAAGTGGTCCCGGAGGATATGTTGCTGCCATTCGTGCAAGTCAATTGGGAATGAAAGTAGCCGTGGTTGAAAAAGAATCATTAGGCGGAGTTTGTTTGAACTGGGGATGTATTCCAACGAAAGCTTTATTAAAGAGCGCTCAGGTTTTTGAATATTTAAAGCATGCTGCTGATTACGGTATTACTGTATCAGAAGGTAAAGCTGATTTCAATGCAGTGGTAAAGAGAAGTCGCGGAGTAGCTGATGGCATGAGCAAAGGAATTCAGTTTTTATTCAAGAAAAATAAGATTGACGTAATCATGGGTTACGGGAAATTAAAGCCAGGAAAGAAAGTAGAAGTAACTGCTGCTGATGGTAAAGTTTCTGTGATTGAAGCTAATCATATCATGCTTGCAACGGGTGCGCGTAGCCGTAATTTGCCAAACATGCCGCAAGATGGAAAGAAAATCATTGGCTATCGTGAAGCAATGGTATTATCTGAAATGCCTAAGAGCATGGTGATTGTTGGATCAGGTGCTATCGGAAGTGAGTTTGCCTATTTCTATAACGCAATGGGAACGAAAGTTACGATTGTTGAATTCATGGCGAACATTGTTCCTGTAGAAGATGAAGATGTAAGTAAGCAATTAGAAAAATCATTCAAGAAGATGGGCATTAATGTAATGACAGGCTCATCGGTTGAATCAGTTGATACAGCTGGAAACGGTTGCAAAGTAAAAGTGAAAACTGCAAAAGGTGAAGAGATCATTGAGTGTGATATCGTCCTTTCTGCTGCTGGTGTTGTTTCCAATCTTGAAAATATCGGATTAGAAGAAGTTGGTGTTATTACTGATAAAGGCAAAGTATTAGTTAACGATTACTACCAAACAAATATCCCAGGCGTTTATGCAATTGGTGATATCGTTAAGGGACCAGCGTTAGCACACGTTGCTTCTGCGGAAGGAATTTGCTGCGT
>JBDKGQ010000209.1:0-5518 GCA_039798145.1 Bacteroidota bacterium | reverse complement strand
ATCGGAGCTGAACGTGAAAAAACTTCAGTTACATTGGCTATTGCAGATTACAAAGGCAATTAATTATGATTTGCCAGCACCTCAGTTATTTGAGGTTTACCAGTCTGTATTGAAAGAACACCTCAAGATCAACAAACTCATACTTTATATTCACGAGCATCAATGGCATTGTATGCTTAAGTACGGTGTACCCGATGATTTTCAACTTGATCTGAATGAAACACGACTTGCGGAAATAGAAAAAATAATGACCACTGGTAGTGATATGCCTGAGTGGTTATCTTCTTTCGAAACAATTATTCCTGTTAATCATAATAAACAACAATTAGCATTTGCTTTTATAGGTGCGAGTACACACGAAGATATTTTAAACCTAAAAGATGTAATTCCTTTTATTCATACCATTACCAATATTATTGTTGTTGCCATTGAGAATAAACGTTTGACAAAAGAGTCGATTCGTCAAGCGCAAATTGAGAAAGAGTTAGAATTAGCTGCGCGTATGCAAAGCATGTTGTTTCCTGCTCATATTCCTCATAATTCTCGTATTGATTTAGCTGCAACATATCTTCCCCATCAAATGGTAGGTGGTGATTACTACGATTACATCGAACTCAATGAAGATGAGATTTTAATTTGCCTCGCAGATGTTTCAGGTAAGGGAATTTCAGCAGCGCTATTAATGTCGAATTTTCAAGCCAACCTAAATGCAAAGGCGCCCTTGTCTACGTCATTAATGGAGCTTGTAAATGATTTAAATGAAAGTGTAAATAAGTCCGCTAAAGGCGAGAAGTTTATAACAGTTTTTCTAGCGGTAATTAATACCAAAGAGCGTGTTCTTAAGTATGTCAACGCAGGACATAATCCTCCATTGATTTATTGTGGTAACGAGTTTCACTTGCTCGAAAAAGGTACTACTGGTTTAGGAATGTTTGATGAACTACCTTTTATTCATGAAGGTCAAATTGCATTTGAGCCTGGTTCAACTTTGTTTTGTTATACCGATGGAGTAGTAGAGCAAGAAAATTTAACAGGTGATGTTTTTGGTGTTGATGTTCTGATGGACTTACTTCAAAAAAATCATCAGGCAAATTCGATGAAAGACCTTCACGTTGGAGTAATTAATTCCTTCAATGATTTTAAAAAGTCAGTTGACCCGATTGATGATGTAACGCTGTTAAGCTGCAGAATGCTGATTTAATTCTTGCTGTTGATGTTCGCTGTAATAAATATCGAACGCAACTAAGCAAGCAATGAATCCCCAGAATGGCACTGCTAATTTTTCTGTATCGAGAAAGTAATTCAGTCCACCGTGTATGATATAGGTAACTAAACCTAACACAATTCCCTTCGTCAATACTCGTGTATTTCGATTAGCACATCTTCGTAAAAAAGTAGAGGAGCGTTGAAGTAATACCGCTAATATCAATATAAAGGTAACGGGACCGAGTATACCCTGTTCGGAAAGCGGGCCTAAATATTCGCTGTGTGATCCACCACCTTCTGCGAAATTTGTACTGATACCAGAACGTTCTGAATACTTTTGAAACTGTCCGTATTGAAACATGTATGTCCCAGGCCCATATCCAAGTAATGGTTTTTCGTTGAACATTCTCAATGCACACGACCATCTGTTTAGACGTTCAATGTTAGAATCGTCGGTTGAAATATTTCCAATTGACTGAACATGTTTCGTATAATCGGTGGAGGATGTTTTATCGTTACGCTCTAAATACATCGTTATTTCCACATGGAATAATGCATAAGTAAGAACGACTAATCCTATTCCTGTGTAAACTACCCAGTTTTTGATTTTTAAAATGTAAATGAATAAACAGCCTAGCGCTCCCGCTAATGCAACCCATGCTGCACGTGTATAGGATAGGATAATTGCGGTAATCAATAAAGCCGCTACAATAAAAATGAAAGTCTTAAGTGTTTTATTGATTTTATTCTCAAATAACAATGCAATGATTACAGGAATAAACAAGGCAATTACTGCTGCATAAGCTGTGTGGTCGTTGTAATAAGGCACCATTGCAATATGTGCATTTTGCTCGGTAAATCCAGCAGATGCCTGATTAAGCATTGTAATAATACAAACGCCTAATAATGGTAATAGATAAGCCCATAAAAATTTATGAATGTTCTGTTTCTTAATAAAAAGATAGAGCAGCGAAAAGTAAAACACGCTAACGTAACAATATCTGGCAAGGGTAGACTTAATAGAAACAACAGGCATTGTGCTCGTTAATGTAGTGATCATCGTATACCATCCAAGGTGAATAAGAATCATCCAGGTGACAGGATGTTTTAGAATGCGTTTGTCGAGTCCTCCTTCCGCAAGAATTTTTATCCAGAATACTAGAAAAATACCAAACATTAATGGTTCTGAAGGCAAACTAACGCCAATGCCTATACCCGTTTTAGCTAAATTTATTGAGAAAGGGGTTACTAATACTGCAAGGTATATAAGTAAGTCAAAACGAAAGATGGCAGCAATAGCAAGTATGAGTAAGAAGGGAATAGCTAACGCAACAATATATCCTTTAACATATCCATAAGCAGCTAATGATGCTATGAGTATGGTTAGAATATAAAACCAAGTGACCTTGGATTTGTCAAGCTGAAAAAAGCCTTCTTTCATGCTGTGTTATTGCAGCTGACTTTTTAATTTATCTCTGTATTGCTCGATGTATACAGCTGAAACGATAGCAATCAACATAGCAGATAAAGTGAAAAGAATCATCACAATGGCACGTTTAGGTGAATCCTTCTTCTCTGGTACTAAAGGAGGTGAAACCATGTTGTGAAAATTTAATTCTTTCTTAGCGTCGTTAATTGCTGCTTCATAGTTCTTTCTGTAATTGGTATATGCATCACGACTATTACGAACAACTTCTTTTAAGGTCATGTATTCAGCACCTTTTGATTCTAAATACTGTTGAGCCTTTGCCATATTTCCATTCACACCACCAGCTGCCATCGATCGATAATATTCTCTTGAAAAACTACCTATTTGCGACTCAAAATCAGTTATTCCTGTGCTATCACGTAATGCAGTAATGGCATTGTCTAGAGAATCAAGTAATAACTTTTCATTCTCCATTGATTTCTTATTAACCTCTGCTACTTCTAACGCGCGAGTATGGATTAATGAAATAGCTTTAATATCCATGAAGTGGATTAACGACTGACATATGCGCTGCGCCATTTTAGGATCTTCATCAATAACATCCACTTCAATCGCTTCATACTGATTTTTGCTAACTGAAATATTTTCATTTAACATTTTCATCATCTCATAACGAGGGAATCCATTCACTGAATCAATTTTATAATGTTTAAATAAATGAAGTTCTTTTACTAAACTATCTCTAACATCTTCCGAGTTTAATAGCTGAACCATTTGTTCAGTTGGAGTCTCTTTTGAATACGGTGAAAGGTTTGCAGGATATAAAACTGCAGAGGACTTGAACATCGGTTTCATGAAAATTGGAAGTGAAATAATAAATCCAACGACAATTGAACCGAAAAAGCAAATGCTTAAATGCTTACGCCACTTTTTTATTATTCGAAGTAAAATAATAGTACTCATTTGTCCACTTTCTGACTGACTCATAGTTTTTAAATTTAATGCACAAATTTAAACGAAATATAGTAGGGATTAAAATAATTAACATCCTAAAAATCAGTAGAGTTAAGAATATTATTAAAGACGATAGTCTTATTGTTGTTCTGATTTTAAAAGTCGTATTAGTTCAAATGGCCTTATTAGCTTTAATCCTAAGGCTATTAAAAAGCTAATCAGACATCCAATAACACCTTTGATAAACCAATTCGATTCAAAGTTGCTTAAGGCAAAAAACATGTAGAAAGTTGCACTAATGTGAATCACATATTTCAATGCTAACAACTTCTGAAATTTAAAATTGAAAACTTTGTGTGCCAATAAAATTTGTAAACCTGCAGAAGTAAACTGTGTAATCATACTGGCATATGCAGCGCCTAATGAGAAATAACGAGGAATTAAAATCAGATTAAGTACAATGTTCAATACCATTCCCGAAAGGGCAATAATATTTAGATACTTTAAATTTCCATTGGCCGTAAGCATGGTTCCGAAAATATAAACGGAGCTAATTGCTAAAAAGCAACACATCACAATTCTAAATACAGCTGCTGATGCATCGACATGCGCATGATAAAGTAATCCCATGATATCATGACTGAAGTAGAAACAAAAAGCTATTAATGCTATCGCAGGGATTGCG
This sequence comes from Bacteroidota bacterium, assembly GCA_039798145.1. Classification (GTDB taxonomy): domain Bacteria; phylum Bacteroidota; class Bacteroidia; order AKYH767-A; family OLB10; genus CAINEC01. The sequence goes on along the minus strand of JBDKGQ010000209.1, from coordinate 1,244 downwards.
ATAAATGAAAATGAAAGTTCCGCTAGTTCTTGCAATGGCTGCTTCTTTTTTATCATATGCGAAAACATCGGAAGTAGTAATCCGCTAAATAAATAAGCAATCATGTTGGATGCATCAAGTAATCGGTAACTCTGCGCGTATATACCTGCTTGTTCTGCACCATTCGGAAGTAATCGTTCTATCATAACCGAATCAATTCGGTTGTAAAATGTCATGAGTAATATTAAAATAGCAAACGGATAACTATGTTTAAGAACGATAAAGAAAAAGGTAGGATTCCATTGCAACTTTCGAAGCTTCGCTTTTTTTGCCACAATGATAAAGGTGATTGCTACGGTGATTACATAAGCCAACGTCTGGGCCCAGACAAACCATTCTATTTTAAATTCATCTCCTGCAACATGTCCCCAAATTAAAAGTGAACAGATGATAATCATGATCGCTCTATCGAGAACAGAAATCAAACTATCAATTTTAAATAATTGTAGTCCTGCAATATTAGATCGTAAATAAAGTATAAATGAAATTAATGCTTGGTTAATTAGCATGACTACTAATATCCCGAGTTGCATTCCTTTGTAGCCTAATATCCAAGCCACGCCTAAGCTAATTACGGTATAAGCTAGTGCAAGAACTAAACGAAGCATAATAATTCCACTCAAATGTTTTTCAAGTAAATGATTATGCATTGCAATATTTCTGTTGTTGTAGTTGGTAATACCTACATCAAGAATAATATTAAATAAAAAACTAAGGTTAAATAAGGCTGAGTAAATTCCGTACGATTCAGCACCAACTGTATTTTGAACGGCTCTGTCGATGCCTAGAATCCAAAACGGCTTAATGAGCAAATTAAGGAAAAGCAAAAATGCCAGGTTGGTGATAAATTTCTTTTGCATGACTTGATTCTTGTACAAAAATAAACCAATTTCGGAGAGTAATTAGCAAATGCAGATAAATGTTAGCCTTACATTATAACAAAGAAGTAATTGAAGCTGGTGTTGATGAAGCAGGTCGTGGTTGTTTAGCGGGACCTGTTGTTGCTGCTGCAGTCATTTTACCACCTAAGGTTCAGCTGGATTGGTATGATGTATTAAACGATTCGAAGAAGCTACCTGAAACAATGCGTGATAATTTACGCGTATTGATTGAGAAAGAAGCGCTGGCGTGGTCGGTAGCTATGATTGATGCTCCAGAGATTGATCGAATTAATATTTTAAATGCTACTTACAAAGCCATGCATA
>JBDKGQ010000208.1:0-4163 GCA_039798145.1 Bacteroidota bacterium | reverse complement strand
TAAACTCTAATCCGAAAGGAAGAGGCAATGTTTCTTTTAATCCAATAATCCAACTTAATGAAAACAAAAGCATGATACGTATAATCAAGGCCATGAATAAACCGATTCTACGGGCCTTCTTTTGTAAATTCTTCGGAAGCTTATCAGCAAGTATCGAAATGAAAATAATATTATCAATACCTAAAACAATCTCCATTACAATTAATGTGAAAAGACTAATCATGCCGGCTGCACTGAATAAATAAGCTGTTTCTGTCATCATAGTAGAATTACAAGACAAATTTAGATTAAAAAACAATATTACACTTTAAATGTTTTGAATCCGTCCACTCATAATATTAACATCAGAGCATTAAAATCTTCCTCATTACTTCTTAATTTTGCGCCATGAAAAAATTGATTGCCCTTAGTATTTTATGCTTTTTTGTTTTGATAAATCATTCTTACGGGCAAGAACCAGCTGCATCAAAAATCACTGTTAGTGGCTACATTTCAGATGCAACTACTGGTGAGCGTATGATTGGTGCTGCGGTGTTTTTTAAGGAAACCAATCAGGGTGTAAGTTGTAATGCTTATGGATTTTATTCAATGTCCGTGGCTCCCGGAACATATACTATTGCTGTTTCTTATGTTGGGTATGTTACCAAGGAATCAAAGTATACGATCACTAAAAATCAGTCGCTAAATATTGAAATTAGTCCCCGCGTTATTGAAACGCAGGAAGTAGTTGTCTCAGCTCAGAAGAAAGAGAAAAATATTCAATCTACTGAGATGAGTAAGATTGAAGTTGGTATTGATCAGATTAAAGCATTGCCGGCCTTGATGGGAGAAGTAGACGTTTTAAAAGCAATTCAATTATTGCCGGGTGTTAAGTCGGCAGGAGAGGGCAATTCCGGATTTTATGTTCGTGGTGGAGGACCTGATCAGAATTTAATTTTGTTGGATGAAGCAGTGGTTTATAATGCTTCGCATCTCTTCGGATTTTTTTCTGTCTTTAATTCTGATGCTATCAAAAATATTTCATTGACAAAAGGTGGTATGCCTGCTCAGTATGGTGGACGATTATCTTCTGTGCTCGATATCTCGATGAAAGATGGAAATAATAAAGAAGTGCATGGAGAAGGAGGGATTGGTTACATTGCATCGCGATTTACACTCGAAGGTCCGATTGTAAAGGATAAAGCCTCGTTTATTGTTTCGGGACGAAGAACGTTTATTGATTTATTTTTGCGTGAACCATTTGTGCCCGCTAATTCTCGCATTGCTGGTAATAGTTATTATTTCTACGATTTAAATGGTAAAATAAATTACACACTTTCAAATAAGGATCGTTTGTATTTATCCTGTTATCTCGGGAAAGATATTTTTAATTTTAGAAGTCCAGAAACAGGTTTCAAAGTAAAAATTCCTTGGGGGAATGCAACAGCTGCTTTCCGTTGGAATCATTTGTTTAACGAAAAATTATTCGTGAATAACTCACTCATTTTTACTAATTATAATTTTGAGTTCGGTGCCTCACAACAACAATTCGATTTTAAAATCTTCTCTGGTATTCGTGATTATTCGTTGAAGTCGGATTTTAACTGGTATCCCACTGTATTGCACAATGTGAAATTCGGAATGAACTATATCTATCATCGTTTCACTCCAACGAATGTTTCTGCTCGCTCGGGTGATGTACAATTTGATCTTGGTGAGGTTAAGCGTTATTATGCGCATGACCTTGCTGTATATATCAATGATGATTGGGAAATTGATGATCAGTGGAAGGTGAGTGGAGGACTTCGCTTTTCTGCTTTTGAACATGTAGGTCCGTTTACACGATATATTCAAGATCCTTTATTTACAAGTAATATTATCGATTCTGTAAGATATGAAGCCGGAGAGAAAGTGAAATTGTATACGAATGTTGAACCTCGTTTCAATGTGCGCTATCAGATTAATAATAGCTCATCAATTAAAGGTTCGTTTACACAGAATTATCAATATATCCATCTTGCATCCTTCGGATCGGTTAGCTTGCCTACTGATGTATGGGTTCCATCGACCGACAAAGTAAAGCCGCAATTTTCTACGCAGTATGCATTAGGGTTTTTCAAAAATTTGAAGAAGAATACCTTCGAAACATCCGTTGAGTTGTATTACAAAACGATGGAAAATTTAATTGAGTATCGTGAAGGAGTAACACCCGATCAGGATGTAAAGAATAATGCAGATAATAATTTCGTTTTCGGTAAGGGGGATAGTTATGGAGCAGAGTTTTTTATTAAGAAAAACGAAGGTAAGTTAACGGGTTGGGTTGGCTATACATTGTCGTATACGAATCGACAGTTTGCAGAGATTAACTATGGAAAAGAATTTCCTGCAAAATATGATCGTCGCCATGATTGTTCAGTAGTGCTGAATTATCAGAAAAGTAAAAGATGGACTTTCGGTGCTGTATGGGTGTATTCTACCGGCGATGCATTAACCCTTCCTTCGCAGAAGTACTTTGCATCTTCTACGCCTCCAGTATCAGTTGGTGCTAATGGCGAAATAAATCTGAACAATAACTTCAATGTGTTGAGTTTGTATCAAGCTCGAAATAGTTTCCGTCAGAAGGCTTATCATCGTCTCGATATTTCTGCTACGCTCATAGGTAAGAAGCATAAAAATTACGAGGGAAGTTGGGTGTTCTCGATTTATAATGTGTATAGTCGGAAGAATCCTTATTTTATTTATTTCAATGTGGATGGTAACTCAGTGGATGGTAACTTATCAGTGCAAGCCAAGCAAGTTTCTTTATTCGGATTAATTCCTTCTGTAACGTATAACTTTAAATTCTAAGCCATGAAACAGTTTTTATATTTAATTGTCATAGCATTTGTTTTCGCTTCATGCGAAGAAAATATTTCGTTGGATTTACCTCGTGAAGATCCGCGAGTGGTAGTAGATGGATATGTAGAGACAGGTTTGCCACCTTATGTTATTTTAAGTCGTTCATCTTCTTATTTTGATCCGATAAATCCAGGTGCATTAAATTCATTTGCAGAGAGTGGAGCGTTCGTTACAATTAATGATGGAGTTAAAACAGTTCAGTTAATCGAATTAGATACTGTTGTGAATGGAGTTAGTCTGAAAGGGTTTTATGCAGCGTTGGATTCTGTTACAAAGTTGCCTACCATGTTTGGAATGTTTGGAGAAGAGGGAAGAACTTATCAGTTAACGATTATCACGAAAGATAATCAGCAATTATCATCAACTGCGAAATTACAACCGCATATTGCATTAGATAGTACGTGGTTTAAAGTGCAAGAGAATTTAGATTCACTCGGATTAGCTTGGGGGCATCTAACAGATCCTGATTCAATTGGTAATTGTTACCGTTGGATGGCCAAGCGTATTACAAAGGATGATTTGTTTTTAGCTCCGTTGGGTTCTGCTTTCGAGGATAAATTCATCAATGGACAGTCGTTTGATTTTAATGCTCTTCGAGGTCAAATTCCGAATTCAACAAAACCGGATGATATTAATAGAGATGCAGGGTTATTTAGAAAAGGAGATACCATTATTGTAAAGTTCTGTGCGGTTGATAGAGGTACGTTTGAATTCTGGCGCGATGCTGAAACACAAATATCGAACAACGGAAGTCCGTTTGCGGTACCTTCAAATATCAAATCGAATATTACTGGTGGACTAGGAGTTTTTGCAACGTATAGTCCTGCTTACGATACCATCATTGCTCAATAATTTTCTTTATTACCTTCGGACTTGTGAAACGCATAGAACAATTGATTGCTCAAGGCGAAGGGCCCATGTTGGATTTCAAAAAAGAGATTTCCTCGGTGCATCGTATTGCTAAATCAATGGTGGCTTTTGCCAATCATCACGGTGGCACTTTGCTCGTTGGTGTGAATGATAATGGAAGCATCAATGGAGTAAAAGCAGAAGAAGAGAAGTTTATGTTGGAGGAAGCGGCTAGGCATTACTGTTATCCTGAAATTGTATTACAAATTCACGAGTGGAATGTGAAAGGTAAAACGGTTTTGGAAGTTTTTATTCCCGATGGAAAAGACAAGCCATATTATGCCATTGATGAGAAAGGAAAGAAGTGGGTATATGTTCGTCAGGCGGACCAATGTTTATTGGCGAGTAAAGTGGTGGTAGAAGTTTTAAAACGACAA
>JBDKGQ010000207.1:0-3279 GCA_039798145.1 Bacteroidota bacterium | reverse complement strand
CGTCTGACAGTTCGTGATAACAAAGTTGGTGGTGGCGGTGTTACGTATGATCCGAACTTTTTAACGCTTAATGTTGTTAATACTACAACTCCATTTCTTGTAACGAATCCGAATGTGTTAGTGACATGGCCTGCATTAAGTCAGCAGACAGTGACCTGGGATGTGTCAGGAACAAACTTAGCTCCAATCAGTGCTGCCAATGTTGACATTACTTTGAGTACAGATGGTGGTTTCACCTATCCGATAACGTTAGCATCAGGAGTTCCAAATAATGGGACATGCTCAGTAACGATGCCTAACCTGACAACATCAGCTGCAAGAATTATGGTGAAGCCTACCAACAATATTTTCTTTGATATCTGCAACAAGAATTTTATTATCTCCGCTCCACAAGGAGTATCAGAAAATGTTATGGTAAGTCAGCAGGTAAGTATTAGTCCTAACCCTGCAAATGACTTTGCAAATATTAATTGGTTGGGCGATTATAAAGGTGCATATGATATTCAGTTGTTAGATATTCAGGGAAGAGTTATTTCTTCTACAACTGGACAAAAGTCAGATGAGGAGTTGAAAATTACATTAAACCTAGAAGGAATAGCATCTGGAATTTACAATTGTGTTATTCAAACGAGTCAAGGTAAGATTGTAGAGCGTATTATTAAATAATTGAAATAAAAATTTACATGAAGCTTGTCAGGAAAATACTTTTTTGGATTTTAGGAATCATTTTTTTACTCGTAATTTCCGTTTACATCTTTTTTGCGTCTCAAAAACCACAATATGATGGTGCGGTTACTTTAAAAGGATTGACTGCGCCAGTAGAGGTGATTTATGATTACTATGGAGTACCACATATCTACGCTTCTACAGAAGAAGATGCATACTATGCATTAGGATATGTGCATGCGCAAGATCGTTTATTTCAGATGGAAATGGTTCGTCGTGTAGCATCTGGAACGTTGGCTGAAATTTTTGGGAAAGATTTAGTGAAGGTCGATTTGTTTTTTCGTACGCTGGGATTAAAGCAACATGCAGCTCAATCGCAAAAATTATATTTGAATGAGAATAAAAGTGCTTATCAAAAATCAGCAAATGCTTATTTGAAAGGTTTGAATGCATTTATCCGCAATGGACAAACACCAATTGAGTTTACGATGCTGGGTATTCCTAAGAATGAATTTTCTCAGGTTGATTTGTATTTAAGTATGGAGTTTATGTCGTTTAATTTTGCAATGGCATTTAAGACGGATCCACTCATGACCTATATAAATTCTAAGTTAGGCAAAGAGTATTATGGCGACTTAATAACGAATTTTAATTCCTCGAAGAATTTATCAAGTGGTCACACATCACCGCAGTTAAATCCTACTCATGCATTTAATACGATTGATGAAATTTTTAATAAAATCCCTGTTGCTCCATTTATAGGAAGTAATTCCTGGGTAGTAAGTGGTGCTAAGACAAAATCAGGAAAGCCTCTGTTTGAAAATGATACGCATATCGCCTATGGTCAGCCAGGTGTATGGTATGAAGCGCATATTGAGTATCCTGGTTGTAGTTTCTATGGTGATTACTTAGCTGGATGGCCCTTCGCTGCAACGGGACATAATCGTAAGTTGACCTGGGGTTTAACGATGCTTGAGAATGATGATTTGGATTTTTACGAGGAGAAAATATTTGCCAATGATTCATCAGCTTATATAGCTGGAAATGGAGTTGAGTCGTTTAAGGTTAGAAAAGAAATCATCAAGGTAAAAGGAGAAAATGATGTTAAAGTAACGGTGAAGGATAGCCGTCACGGACCAATCATGAATGATGCAATGCCTGAATTTAAAGATGCCTCTGGATATTTAGTTGCTGCGTCATGGACGCACTTAAAGTTTCCAAGTAATTTGCTGCAGTTGACTTATCAAATGAATCATTCAACTTCAATGAGTGAAGTTAAGAACGCCGTTGCACAAATTATTTCTCCAGGATTGAATGTTTTATATGCTGATACGAACAACAACATTGCCCTTTGGCATGCTGGTAAATTAATTAAACGAAAATCAGGTGTCGATCCGGTATTGTTGCAAGAGGGATGGAGTGATACTAGTGTAACAAGCTACTTTTCGTTTGAAGAACATCCGAAAATTGAAAATCCAGCGAGTGGAATAATTATTACTGCCAATCAACAAATTGATACAATGTCTGATGGTAGTTTATATCCTGGATATTATACGCCTTATGACCGATATATACGAATCAATAAATTATTGTCGGAGAAGAATAGTTTTTTGCTGGATGATTTTCAATTGATGGCTTTTGACGATGTTTCGCCTGTTACTCCTACTGTAGCGAGAGTTTTAGTGGATGGTGTTTCAGAAAGCATAAAAAATCAAAATAAAATTAATCAAGATGTTGCTCGTAAATTAATTCGTTGGGACGGAAGCCATGGCTTACATGATATAGAACCAACGATTTATTATAAATTTCTCTATCATGTATTTTATGAGGCAATGGGAGATGAGTTGGGGAAAGAAAAACTCGATGCTTATTTCATGACTCATGTTTCAAAAAATTCTTACTTAGCCTTCGTCAGTAATGAAAATTCGGTTTGGTGGAATAATGTAAATACAAAAGATGTAGTTGAAAGTAGAAATAAGATTTTAGATAAAGCTTTCAGTGAAACAGTGAAAGAACTTATTATGGAATTAGGTTCTAAAATTAATGGTTGGGAGTGGGGTCGTGTTCACGAGTTAGAATTTAAACATGCAATAGGAAAAGTGAAGCCATTTAATTGGGTATTTAATGTGGGACCTTTTCCTGCGTCAGGCGGACCTGAAGTAATTAATCAATCTGGATTTATATTGTCAAAAGATAAAATCCATTCTTCATTATATGGTCCTGCTATGCGTAATGTGATTGATTTCTCAAAGGTAGAGTACGCAAAAACGGTTTTGCCTAATGGACAATCAGGTAATTTAATGAGTCGTTGGTACGATGATCAAGCTTTGATGTACTTAAACGGTAGTTACCGAAAAATGAAAATGAATCGTGAGGATATTGTAAAGAATAAAACAGGTAAGTTGATTTTTCAACCCAACGGATTAAAGTAATTTTCTTTCTTTAAAAGCAGCAATCATTTTATTGGCCATCGTTGTTGCAATTTTGACATTCGATTCTAACGTCCACCCTGCAATATGAGGTGATAATAAAACTCTATCCGATTTTATTAAGTACTGAAATGCTTCTGGGAGTTTTGATGCATCAAGATTTTCAAATGAAACACTCTCGTAT
>JBDKGQ010000206.1:0-3281 GCA_039798145.1 Bacteroidota bacterium | reverse complement strand
TTATTACGTTGCCAAAATCAATTCAACCTATCTAACATGGAAAAATTATTAGTAATTGAAGATGAAATTATCTTAAGGGAAAACCTGAAAGAACTTTTAACAATTCATGGTTATGAAGTTGCTACTGCTAGTGATGGTGAAGAAGGTTTACACGCAATTAAATCGATGAGTCCTGATTTAGTTATTTGTGATATACGTATGCCTAAGCTCAACGGCTATGAGCTTTTTGAAGAGGTAAAAAGTATGCCTGAGTCATTTATGCCCTTTTTATTTTTATCTGCTAAAGTAGAACATGATGATGTTCGTAAGGGAATGAATTTAGGTGCTGATGATTATTTAACGAAGCCAGTTAACAAAACAGATTTACTAGCAGCTGTTGAAACACGATTAAAACTTCGAAGTAAAAAACTTACTGAAATTTCAGATAGATCAAGCAGGTCGATTAACGATAAATTAGATTTATCAGAAGAAGAATCCAATGAAATTCTTTCAAAATTAAGTAAGGCAGAGAAACGTGTTTTATATTACGTTGCTCAAGGTAAATCAACGCAAGAAATTGCAGGGCTAATCAACTTAAGTCCTAAGACCGTAGAAAATCACCGCCACCATATTAGCAAGAAATTAGAATTAAAAGGAGGCCATAGTGTATTGACGTTAGCACTGAAAATAAAACCTTACTTGAACTTGAAATAAGTTCTTAGTGCTCCTCTTTTTCACCTTTTTCTTCGCCACCAGTCTTAGTATATCCTACCATTGCACGCACTGATTTTGCATAAGCGATAATCGCATTTTTCTCTTCTGAAGTCAGCTTCGCATCTTTATGAATTAACGTGTACGATTCCATTGGCATCCATCCTTCGGTTTGCGATTCAATCAACTCTTCCATTTTATGATCTCTTCTCTTTGCATCATAAGTTAGGAATTCATCAAAATTCAAATGACGTTTTCCATCACGAATATGATTCGTAAGATACCAGCCCACAGGTTGAATCTCTGCATACCATGGATACTTCGTATTGTTAGAGTGACAATCGAAACAAGCTTTTTCCATTGATGCTTTTACACCTGCTGGCATTGGGAAATCAGTTTCAATTGATTTAGATGGATCTACTCTGCCTATATTTTTATCAGGACGAACTAGCTGTATAATTCCTAATAGAAAAACTAGGGTAATTAAAAACTTTTTCATGATTTTTATTTTTTCAAATATATAAAAAAGAGGACATCCTTGAATGCCCCCATTGTCCCCCGACATGATTGTACAGTTGCAATTGATTCTAATAATGCTTGATATTTATCCAGAATCATCTCTTATTTTTTTACAATAATCCTCATTAATTATCACCTACCGAAAGACATTCCTCATTCATAAAATTGAGTTTTGTCATAACTCTCCAATATTTGAATATGTCAACATTTTATCGTTGAAAGAAATCATGAATTTCGACCGATTTCATTGCAAATTTTTCTGTATTATTGAGAATGTCTTTCCTCCGACGAATTTTATTTTTAATTGTTCTGATAAGCACTTTTCTGCTTTCAGAAAAAGCTACAGCTACGCATATTGTTGGAGGTGAATTAAACTATCAATACCTCGGAAATAATGTCTATCGTATCTGGCTTACCGTCTATCGTGATTGCTACAATGGTGTGCCGCCGTTCGACAATCCCGCTTCTATCGGAGTTTTTGATGCAGGAAATAATTCTTTGATTTTTGAGCGACTCCTTCCTCGAAATCCTTCGGATACCATTCCTCCAACAATTAATTCTCCTTGTTTCATTCCACCTACGAATGTTTGTTACGAACGCACAACATATACTGATACCATCACATTACCTCCTTCATCACAAGGGTATATTTTGTCGTATCAACGGTGTTGTAGAAATGTGACCATTCTGAATATTGTCGATCCAACGTGGACAGGAGCAACTTATTTAGCGTATATCCCACCCGTTTCTATTTTTCCAGTTAACGGCAATCCGAAGTTCAATAACTGGCCACCTCCATTTATTTGCGCAGGAATTCCATTTGTATTTGACAATAGCGCAACTGATCCTGAAGGCGATTCGATTGCTTATGAAATTTGCGCTCCTTTTATGGGTGCCGATACCATCGACCCCATGCCACAACCTCCTAATAATCCTCCTTACAGCAGTGTTATATGGCAACCACCCTATTCACAATCTAACATTTTAAATGGCGCTCCCGATTTAAATATCGATTTCAATACTGGAATACTTACCTGTACTCCAACAACAGTCGGACAATTTGTAGTTGGGGTTTGTGCAAAGGAATTTCGTAATGGCGTATACGTTAGTACCACCAAAAGAGATTTTCAATTAAATGTAGTTCCTTGTCCTACCCTCGTTGTTGCTGCAATACAAAACCCAATTGTCAACTGCGAAAACTATAACGTAGCCTTTCAAAATTTCAGTTTGAATGCAGGAAGTTATCTATGGGACTTTGGATTACCTGGCTCTGCTGACCAGAGCACATCTTTTAGTCCGAATTTCACTTACCCTGATACAGGCACCTACAATGTGACATTAATAGCCTATTCGAATATCAATACTGCATGTGCTGATACTACAACGGGAACGGTGACAATTCTTCCATTGTTCAATACCTATGCTTCGTACACAAGAGACATTTGTACCAACACCTATACATTTAGTGATAGCTCTAACACCATCAGCGGAACAATTGCGACACGCGATTGGTCCTTTGGAGATGGAGCAGTAAGTAATGCTATTAATCCATCGCATACCTACGCAAACGCAGGAAACTATATTGTGACTTTAATTACTACTTCAACGAGAGGTTGTAAAGACACCGTTCGAATTACGCTCAATGTTCCGCCATTAGTGCAAGCAACCAATCCTGTGATTAATTCACCAACTTGTCATAATGATGCTGATGGAAGTATTGCCATTCAAGTAAGCGGTGGTAATGCACCTTATTATTTACAATGGAATGATCCCAACAATCAACAGACTGCTTTAATCGATAGTTTGCCTGCAGGAAATTATACCGTGATTATTACAGATGCAGCTGGATGTAAAGACACTTCGAGTTATACGATTGTGAATCCCCCCATTTTAAATGCAGATACAATCACTACCAAGGCTTACTGCAAAGGAGATTGCATTGGTTCTGCAAGTGCTATTAATGTTAACGGAGGGATTCCAGGTTATAGTTATTTATGGAGTGATAATAATGCGCAAACAAATGCAACAGCAACTAATTTGTGTCCTGGAAATTATTCAGTCACCATAACAGA
>JBDKGQ010000205.1:0-4135 GCA_039798145.1 Bacteroidota bacterium | reverse complement strand
TTCTAAACATTGTTTATTTTTAAACGCATAATTAAAATAATATGATGAAAAAATTATTCTGTTTTATTATCGTGCTGTTGTCGATTGTAAAAATTACCAACGCCCAGTGCACCATCGACTCAACACAAACTGCTGCAGGTATCTATCCTGACTCATTCCCCAATGCAACAGTAGGGCAGTATTATACACAAGATGTAACGTTTGTTATGCTAACAGATACAATGGGGCTAACCATCAACAATTATCATCTTGTAGCCATAACAGGTTTGCCTATAGGATTATCCTGGCAATGTAATAATGCTTCAAATGGCTGTAATTATGATCCGAGTGTTTCTCTATATGGCTGTGTAAATCTTAGTGGAACACCATTGATTGCAGGGACCTATTCAATGAATGTAGTTATCGTAGCGGATATTCAATTTGTAGGGGCTCAGACAATTAATTTCACACGACCATTAATTGTATTGCCTAATAACGTATCAAATCCCGGATTTGCAATGAGTAATTCTTCTGGCTGCGTCCCTTTAACCGTTAGTTTTTCAAACAATAATCCTGGGCAAGCCGCTTATGATTGGGATTTTGGTAACGGATTGCAAAGTAATTTGGAAAACCCTCCTTCAATAACTTATAATGTTCCAGGAACATATCTGGTAAATCAAACAGTCACTCCTCAAGTAACACCACAGTATTTTCTAACGGATATTGATATCAACTCGATTCCGAATAATTATGGGGCACCTTTAGATGATCCGGATATTTATTTTGTCATTCTTGATTCTGCAGGAACGCAGGTGTATGATTCACGACCTGCCATCGCTAATTCATTTCCTCCAATTCATTGGGTTTTGCCTAATATCCCACTCGATTCTCAAAATTATTCTATTCAGGTTTGGGATGAAGATGGAGGATTGTTTGGAGCAGATGATGATTTAGGGAATACAAGTTTCTTCGGGCATGGAACTTCAGGAACAGCAACTGGAGCATCTGGTCAGTTGCAATTGAATTATACGATTTATCAGACACCTGTTATTCCTCTTGTGGCAGTTGATACAGTTCATGTTTATCCTGTGCCAGATCCTGTTTCTGTTTTGCCTACAGGACCAATATCAGTGTGCGCAGGAGCAGCAGTCATATTAACTGCTTCTGATTCTATTAATCAATTGCAATGGTATCAAGATAGTTTGTTTTTAATCAATCAAACATTGCAGTCATATACTCCAATTATTTCAGGTAACTATTCAGTTGTAGCTACTAACATATACGGATGTACGCAAAGCGCAACTGCAAATGTGTTAATCAATCCAAATCCTCCGAAGCCTAATTTCGCAATTAATGGAAATGTATTCATTACTTTCTTAACGGGTGTTTCTTATCAATGGTATTTGAATGGAAATGCAATTAATGGTGCGATAAATAATCTTTATACAGCTAATCAAAGTGGTACATATAAGCTTTGTGTTACTGATTCGAATGGATGTTTTAATTGTTCTGATTCGTTGGTGTTTAATTTTACTGGAATTAGCAGTAATAATCTTTCTGAATTTGTGAATGTTTATCCTAATCCTAATGATGGGACTTTTCAGATTAAATTAAATAGCGTTATTGTTGATGATGTAGTTCAAATAATTAACACACTAGGACAGATTGTCTACGAAGAAAAGATTTCAAATACGAATCAGCTAACAATTCAATCAGAGCTAGAGCAAGGTGTTTATTATTTACGATTACCAAATAATTATATCGGTCAATCGCTTAAAATAGTCGTTCGGTAAAAATAAAAGACAATAAAAAAGGGCTGAAATACTTCAGCCCTTTTTTTGTAATTATAAAGTTGAGAATTACTTCACAGTTAATTTTTCACTGTAAGAGAAATCTTGTCCTTGAACTTTTACAAGGTATAAACCTGATGCATAGTTAGAAACGTCTACTGTAGTATTCATTTCGTTTAATGCAGCATTGTAAATTTCATTTCCTGTAATATCAAAAATACGAACTGTTGCATTGTCGTATTTCTTCACTTGAATAGCTAATACGCTTTCAGCAGGGTTAGGGAATAATTTAACTCCACCTACATTAGTAGCTTCGTTAATTCCTGTAGCACCACTTAAGTTAACTAAGTCAACACGTAATGAACTAGATCCAGCAATTGGAGAAGTGCTTGGTAAGAAAGCATGCCATGCAATGTAGTAATTTCCGTTTGTAGGAACTGTGAATGTGTTGCTTGATAAGTGATAAATAGAATCGATTACTTCAGTAGCGATTAATTGAGTTGAAGCAGCAACGTCTTGTGCTGTAGCTAATTTAACTTCTAAAGAGCATGGAGCTTGTAAGTCAAATTGACGGTACCAGTAATCTAAAGTATAAGTTGTACCAACTGTCATGTCGAAACATCCTGACCACATCCAATCATCATCTAATGATCCGCTACCTGCTTTACGAACACATTGTGTTCCTGAATAAGCTAATGTCGCAACTGGAGCCCAAGTTACACCGTCACCGTTTCCATCATAAACAGCCCAAGCTGATAAATCATCACCTGCTTCAAAGTCCATAACATAAGCAGAAGATAAGTTCACTGGAGTGAAATTGTCAACTGTTACTGAATAAGAATCGTTTGCTGTGTTTGCATCACCTGATAAAGCTGTTGAACATACAACTGTTGAACTAGCACCTGTTGAAAGGTTAGCTGTAGCCGTAAATGTATAGTCAGCACTGCTATTAGGTGCGATAGGACCTGGAGCAACTTCATTTACTGCAGTTCCACCATTTACTGAGAAAGATACAGGGATGTTAGAGATAGAAGATCCACCGTAGTTGTTAATTGTAATTGTAACAGGGGTTGTTGAAGATAAAGAACATCCAGAAACTAAGTCAGCGCCTGTAACACCAGCATCAACTGCAGCTGGTTCAAATAATGTTACATCATCAAACATCCACCACCAGTCGTAGTCACCAGTATACTTAAAACGAATGTAAACTGTAGCCTGGTTAGCAGCAATTGATGAAATGTCAGCTTGTACGAAGTGAGGATTTCCAGTTGTTTGGTTCTGTCCTAAACCTGTTTCAGCACTATAAACGTCAGTGAAGTTAACACCGTCAGTACTTACAGAAACTGTAGCAGTTGAAGCAGCGTATTGTAAGAAATACTCGTTCATTGATAAGAATACAGTAGACTTACCAGAACAATCGATAGCGTCAGTTACCATATCGCAATCTTCAGCACCGTTAGTACCAGCGTCAGTTACCATATCGCAATCTTCAGCACCGTTAGTACCACCATTGTCACTATCAAAAATTACATAACCATTAGCAGCAGTTGTACCAGCTGATAATAATGAATCTGGAGTAGTTTGAGATCCAGTTGTTGTCCATGTAAACACCTCACCTAAACCTGCGTTGTCAGTGATTGTCCATGTTGCTGGAATACCACCTGCGAAATCCTGAGAATAGATGATTGCCGCATTGCTAGGTACACCAGGATTTTTTGCATTTGTATGGTTAACAAATGAACGATGAGCGCCTGTAGAAACCGCTTTCGTTTTAGTGCCAGTTACTTTGGTCTCAGATGACTGTCCATTAGCCATCAATCCAATTGCACAGGCAAAAAGAAATAGTAGATTTTTTTTCATTCTTATTTTGTTATTAGGTTTATTTAACAGCCGAAGTTAGCTAAAAACTAGAATTGGCAAGTGATTTCAGGATATTTTTTCAAATATTGATTGTTGATTATTTAGTAAATGGTTATTTCAGGGTTAATGACACATAGTTAGTAGGTGTAAATAACTTGCTGTGGGGTTACGATTTACCCGCTGAATAAGGGGAATTGAGTTTTGAATGGGATTAATGTTTCCTGGATTTGTCACAAAAGAATATATATTTGTCTAAACTTTTCTTTGGCTATGTTTCACTTTACTGAGTACTTTGTTCGAAAATCAATACGTAACGGAATATTGTTATTAATAATTACTGCTTTTTTGATTTATCTAAGTAGTGATTCTATTATTCACAATGTTTCAATTCCCGTTTTTTTGATTATTGCAGTGTGTTGGATTTATTTTGGTTTAAAGTTCAAAAAACAATTAGACTCGGTTGACGAACCAGCAAATCATGAAACAGAATCGAATAGCATTAGATT
>JBDKGQ010000204.1:0-3297 GCA_039798145.1 Bacteroidota bacterium | reverse complement strand
TCTTTTAAAGCAATTCCCGTTAGCACACTTATAAAGCTTTTTGCCATCGAAAATGAATTCGTCAACGATGAATCATTGTATCCATCCCAATAATATTCGTTTAAAACAGAATCATTTTTCAAGACAAGAAAAGCAATCGATTCATATTGCTTTAAGGTTGTTTCTAATTTTTCAGATATTGGCTTTTTGTTATAATTAATTGAAGTTGGCCACTCAATTGGATTACTCGTTTTTACTGTTCGCGTTTCAAACAAATCTAAATCATCAATACCAACAAAATTGTAGGCAAGTGTTTTAAATAAATAAGTTTTTCCGCTTACAAAAATGAATAGCGTAATCAATAATGCAATTAATGCAATTGCTTTAAGTATAAATTTTAAAATTTTCATGCGGACTTGATGCTATCGTTTTCCATCCAAGGCAATGTCTCGTTTGGAGGCGTTTGAATACTGAAATTAAATAATTCCTGCATATGCAACAATACTTTTGCTTTTACCTCTTCTAGTTCAACTTCGCGACCTAGTTCTTTTTGCAATGAAGTAACTCCTTTGTCAGTAATGCCACATGGTACAATCATATTGAAGTAACTTAAATCAGCATTCACATTAAACGCAAAGCCGTGCATTGTCACCCAGCGACTACATCGAACACCAAACGCACAAATTTTTCTTGCTTTAATTGGATCTTCTATATCCAGCCAAACGCCTGTAAGACCAGGAATTCTTCCAGCTGTTAAACCATAATCAGCACACGTGAGAATAATTGCTTCTTCTAAAAATCGTAAGTACTTATGAATATCATTAAAGAAAAAATCTAAATCGAAAATAGGATACCCGACTAATTGTCCAGGACCGTGATATGTAATATCTCCTCCACGATTGATCTTATAAAATGTAGCTTGCTTCGCTTTTAAAATATTTTCATCAGCAAGTAAATGATTTGCTGAACCACTTTTACCTAATGTAAAAACGTGAGGATGCTCACAAAACAAAAGGTAATGTCGTGAGGGAACTTGATCAACTGCATCTTTATCTCTATTAAGCATTTTATCATCAACAATGCTTGTCAATAAACGCTCTTGTAAATCCCAGCACTCTTTGTAATCGATGCTATCTAAATCGTGAAAATATACCTGCTGCTTCATAGCATCTAATCCTAACTATCTATTTATTATTCTAAAACCGGCTCTACCCAATCGCCATGCTGCTTAATCAAGTTTATCAAAGCATCAACAGCACCTTCAGCTTGAATATTTTTCGTCACGACTTCCTTGCCTTTGTAAAGCGTGATTTTCCCAACTCCTGAACCAACATAACCATAGTCTGCGTCCGCCATCTCACCAGGACCATTTACAATACAACCCATGATACCAATTTTAATCCCTTTCAGATGACTTGTACGGGAACGTATCTTAGCGGTAGTCTCTTGTAAGTCGAATAAAGTTCTACCGCAACTCGGACAACTAATGTATTCTGTTTTTGAAATTCTAGTGCGAGCCGCTTGTAAAATACCAAAAGCTAAACTATTAATCATTTGCGGTGATGCAATGCCGTTAGCTCTTAGTAAAATTCCATCTCCCATTCCATCTAATAATAATCCACCATTATCAGCAGCAGCGTATAATTGATAGTCGTCGTTACTGCAAGAATAGCTTCTTTCTACAACAACCGGAATGCTGATATTATTTTCTGCTAATTGAATGAATGCTCTTCGTAAGGCAGGCATTGCATGGTTATTAGAAGTATGAAGTACTAGAACACTATTTTCTGGAAGTTTTGTGAAATCTACATTCGCCAACTGACCTGATTCACAACGAAGAAAATTGATTGACGGATGCCATTCAAGGTCTTGATTCAAATTTGCAACCTCCACTAATGGATAATTTCTATCTGAACGATTGTTGTTTTTCCAACACTCATAATTATTTATAATTCCAAGCGTACCTGGAATCTCAAAATCGATTTGCTTATCTCCAGCGTAAATAAAGTCGCAAGCTAAGTCAGAAATATTCCACTTGTCTAATGCCACTTGATAATTATAGCCTACCGGGAAAAACGATGCGGCAGTTATTTTTTCATGTTGCGAATAATCAGCAATTACAACCGGAACTTTATCGCCACCAATATGCTGAACTCCTTTACTAACGCGACGTGCATACGTAAAGGGAGAATAAGGTAGTCCACTTACAACAGGCAACTCGATATTATTCGTTGTGTTAATTGTAAGTTGATTTTTAATTGGCGCAATTGCAGCATGAGAACCTCGATCAGTATAACGACTTACCAATGCTTTAGCAACAGGAATTTCAAATTCCGGATCTTCCGTTAATGAAACACGGATCGTATCACCGATTCCATCTTCCAGTAATGTTCCTATTCCCTCTGCCGATTTTATCCTTCCATCTTCTCCTTCTCCTGCTTCAGTAACTCCTAAATGCAATGGGTAATTCATGCCTTCTGCATTCATTCTTGCAATCAACAAACGATAGGCTTGCACCATCACCTGCGGATTACTCGACTTCATGCTTAAAACGATATTGTAAAAATTCTCTGCCTCGCAAATACGTAAAAACTCTAATGCCGACTCAACCATACCATGAGCAGTATCTCCATAGCGACTCATGATTCTGTCACTTAATGAACCGTGATTAGTCCCGATACGCATTGCTGTGCCATATTCCTTACATATTTTCACTAAGGGTATAAAGCGCTCACGAATGCGTTCTAATTCTGCATTATAATCTGCATCAGAATAATCTATCTCTTCAAACTTTTTCTTATCAGCGAAATTACCTGGATTGATACGTACTTTCTCTACAATTCTCGCTGCTACTTCAGCCGCATTAGGAGTAAAGTGAATATCGGCTACTAACGGCGTTGCATATCCTCTTTTACGAAGCTCTGCTTTTATATTCTCCAGATTTTTTGCTTCGTTGATACTTGGCGCGGTAATACGAACCAGTTCACAACCTGCTTCAATCATTCGAATCGATTGTTCCACTGTTGCGATTGTATCCATCGTATCAGTGGTAGTCATGCTTTGAACTCTAATAGGATGATTATTCCCTAAAAGTAAATCACCGATTTTTACCTCGCGCGTTAAAAGTCGTTGGTAGCTTGTTAAACTATTGCAGTATAATCCTTCCAGGCTGTTTTTCATTATTACAAAGATAATAGACAATTGATAATTTACTGAACAAAAACGATTGATAAAGGTTTTACATAAAGAAAAAGCCCACCGCGGTGGACTTTCCTAATATTATGATTGTTTGAATTCTTTTTGAGTGACGAAATAATC
>JBDKGQ010000203.1:0-3321 GCA_039798145.1 Bacteroidota bacterium | reverse complement strand
ACACGTACTTGGACAGCAACTGACGCTTGTGGTAACACTACTACTCACGTTCAAACGGTAACCGTTCAAGATACTACGGCTCCTGCTTTCGTAGAAACTTTACCTACGGATGTATCTGTAGAATGTACCAGTATCCCTGAATTAGTTGAATTAACTGCTACTGATAATTGCGGTACTGCAACTGTAACATTTAATCAAACAACAATTGCAGGAACCTGTCCAAATAATTACATTATAGTAAGAACATGGACTGGAACTGATGAGTGTGGTAATACAGTTACACATTCTCAAAACATTACTGTACAAGACACAACGGCTCCTACTTTCGTAGAAACGTTGCCAACTGATATTACTGTAGAATGTTCAAATGTTCCTGCTGCAGCTACTTTAACAGCTAGTGATTATTGTGGTTCAGCTACGGTAACGTATAATGAAACTACCACTGCAGGTTCTTGTCCTGGTGCTTATACATTAACACGTACATGGACTGCAACGGATGTATGTGGTAACACAACGACACATGTTCAAACTGTAACTGTTCAAGATACTACAGCACCAACATTTGTTGAAGCATTACCTGCAAACACAACGGTACAATGTAATAATGTGCCGGTAGCAGCTACTTTAACAGCAACTGACACTTGTGGTTCTGCAACAGTATCGTTCAATGAAACAACTACTGCAGGTTCTTGTCCTAGTGCTTATACTTTGACTAGAACATGGACAGCAACAGATGCTTGTGGTAATACAACTACACATACACAAATTGTAAATGTTGTAGATACAGTTGCTCCACAAATTGCTACTCCATACCTTGCAATTGCTAATGTAAATTGTGATGCTATTCCAGCAGTTCCTCAATTACAGTTCACAGATGCTTGTGGTTCTACGGTAACAATTGCGTACAACGAAACAACGTCCCCAACTCAAAATGGTGTTTACACTATTGTAAGAACTTGGACCGTATCCGATGTATGTAATAATACAAATACATATACCCAAACTGTAAATGTTACTTTAGTTGCAGCTACAAATAACTTGACATATCCAGATGTAGTTTGTAATAATGATAACACATTAACAGTAAATGTTGCCAATGCAATTTTAGCTCAATATCCAGGAACTGATATGACTTCAGGAACATGGACTGATGTGAATAACACAGGTGGATTAAATACTTCAAATGGTAACTTTAATCCTTACCAAATTGCAAATGGTAGTTATATTATTAAGTATACACTTAGCAACGGAACATGTCCAGTTGAATATGCAGTTACAATCAATGTGAATGAAAATGCTTGTATTGTATTACCTTGTCAAGCATTAGTAATCAACAATGCATTGACACCTAATGGAGACGGTGCAAATGATTACTTCATCATTGAAAACATTCAAGATACTACATGTTATCCTGAAAATACAGTTGAAATTTATAACCGTTGGGGTGTGAAAGTATTTGACACTACTAACTATGATAATGAATCTAAAGTATTCCGTGGAGTATCTGAAGGAAGAGCAACTGTAAATCAATCAGCTGAATTACCAACTGGAACTTATTTCTACATTTTGAAATATAAAACTTCAGATGGAAAATATGTAACTAAAAACGGATATTTGTACTTATCAAGATAATCTGACCATCCGGGGATTATATCCTAATCCCCGGGTGTTTTTAAACACCCAAATAAATGAGAACAAGAATATTACTTTTCGGAATGCTGTTATCGGGAATGGTGAGTTTTGCTCAACAAGATGCCCAATACACACAATATATGTATAACACTATCAACGTAAACCCTGGTTATGCTGGTTCGCGTGGTGTTATGAGTTTCTTTGGACTTCACAGAACACAATGGGTCGGATTAGATGGTGCACCAGTTACTAATGCATTCTCAATGAATACTCCGATTCAATTTACCAACTTAGGAGTGGGATTATCATTTGTAAATGACCGAATAGGACCAACTACTGAAAATACGATTTCAGCTGATGTTTCCTATTCTATCCAAACATCAGAAACCTATAAATTATCTTTCGGTGTAAAAGCTACAGGAAATTTATTCAATTTAGATGTGACTAAGTTAACCTACCAAAATGCAAATGATCCTTTATTACAAAATCTAAATAATAATTTTAGTATGAATATTGGAGCCGGTGCTTATTTACACTCTGACAAATCCTACTTAGGTTTATCCGTTCCTAATTTCTTCGAAACTAAACGTTACAACGACAATGATGTAGCCGTTTATAAAGAACGTATGAACTTCTATTTAATCGGAGGTTATGTATTTGATTTAAGTCCGAACTTAAAATTTAAACCTGCTTTCTTATCTAAAGTTGTTGAAGGTGCTCCTTTCCAATTGGATGTGTCAGGTAACTTTTTAATCAATGATAAATTTACTTTAGGAGCCGCATGGAGATGGGGTGCTGCAATGAGTGCTATGGCTGGATTCCAAATCACCGATGGTTTATTTATAGGCTATGGATATGATTTAGAAACTACTAAATTAGCCAACTATAATTCAGGTTCTCATGAAGTATTTTTACGCTTTGAATTATTCAAACGTGACGACCGTATTGTATCACCTAGATTCTTCTAATAAAATTATAAGCAACCATGAAAAACAGATTCTTACAAATAGCTTTAATCGCCCTTGCCTCTTGTGCTAGCTTAACGGCTCAAAACAAAGAAGCTAAAGGAACTAAGCAGTTTCAAAACTATGCTTATGTAGATGCGATTAAAACGTACGAACGTATTTTTGCCAAAGGTTACAAATCGCAAGATATGTTGCAAAAATTAGGAGATTCGTATTACTACAAAGGTGATTTAACCAGTGCAGCAAAATGGTACAACGAATTATTTACATTCGCACCTGAAAACCCTGCTGAATATTATTTCCGTTATGCACAAGCATTAAAAGCAACAAATGATTATGCAAAAGCCGATCAAATGATGGCCAAGTTTAATCAATTAAGTGGTAATGATCAACGTGCAAAATTAGCGGCAACTCAAAAAGATTATTTAGCTCAAATTAAGAAAAACTCAGGGCGTTATACCCTTGAAAATGCTGGAATCAATTCACAGTATTCTGATTATGGAGCAGCCTACTACGATAAAAAGTTAGTTTTTACATCAGCTCGTGATACCGGTAGTCTTGGAAAACGTAAACATACGTGGACTGGAGAAAGCTTTACCAACTTATATACGGCTGATATCGGTGAGCAAGGTAAAGTTTCCAATCCGAAAAGAATGGATATGGGATTAAATTCTCGTTTCAACGAATCTACTTGTGCATTTACTAAAGATGGTAAAACAGTTTA
>JBDKGQ010000202.1:0-3330 GCA_039798145.1 Bacteroidota bacterium | reverse complement strand
GATCTATTCAGATGGACTGAAATAAAGTAATCATTTCTCAAATTAAATTAGTTGTAAATTATGGTCAAATCAAGAATAGTAAATGGAATTGGAGTATTTCCGCAAGTGAAAGAAGTATGTTGCTAATTCTGTATTAATTTGAAGTTTGATTTGTCTATGTATTGAAGATTGGCATATAGGTTTGGAAGATTTAATCAAAAAAAAATCCCCGCAATAAGCGGGGATTAAAATTCAAAATAAATTGAAATTATTTTACAATCTGCATTACTCCAGTTTCAGAATCTGTAAGTACTTTAACAGAATAAATTCCATTAGCTAACTGACTAAAGTCGATTGTTTCATTGAACTTATTTCCATTAGCAGAAGAAACTTGTTTAGAATAAACTACCTGCCCGATTGCATTAACTACAGAAATAGTAGCTGTTGCTTCATGAGATGCAAACTGAACTGTTGCCATATTAGATACTGGGTTAGGGAAGATGTTCATTCCGATTTCAGCTGCATTGTTTTCTAATCCTGTTAATTGAATAGTGATTGTTTTTACAATTGTGTCTGCACCACAAACACCATTTGAAACGATAAGCGTTACGTTATAAGTTCCAGAAGCAGAATAGCTATAAGTTGGATTTTGAGAGAAGGAAGCATTTCCATCGCCAAATAACCATAACCAACTGATCGCTCCATTTGAACTATCAGAGAAAGATACCACTTGATTGTTGGCAGTATATCCGAAGTTAGGATTTACACCAGGGACTGTATTAATCGTAATGCTATTGGTTGAAGTACATCCAGCTTGATTTGTAGCAGTTACTGTGTAAGTTGTAGGTCCGTTAACAGTAACAATTGTTACATTTCCTGTAGCACCAGTACTCCAAGCGTATTGAGTTCCAAAACCACCAGGGCCACCACCTTGAGTAAAGGCGCGTAATAATGTTGTATCACCATCACAAACAGAAGTTCTATTAGCGAATAATGTAAAGTTTGGAGCTGTTCCAACATTTACTGTAACCGTACGTGTTCCTGTACATCCAAATGCATCTGTTCCAACAATTGTGTAAGTAGTAGGAGCAGTTGGTGTAACATCTACTGTACTTCCTGTTGTTGTATTTAATCCTGTTGCTGGTGACCAAGTATACGTATCAGCACCATTCGCAGTAATTGTAACTGTATTTCCTGCGCAAACAGTAATTGGACTTGTTGGAGTAGTGGTAACAGTCGGATTTGGGTTAGGATTAACAGTAATTGTATAGTATGCACTATCTGTTAGTCCTGATGCTGTACAACCAACATAACAACGGAAATAAGTAGTTGATGTTAATGTTCCAGAGTTAACAGAGCTTGTAGTTCCGAAAGCTGTCCAAGGACCATTAACAGAATCTGTTGTTGATTCCCATTGGTAGGTAATACCTGCAAATCCTGAAGATCCTCCACTAATAGTTAGGTCCGCTGATCCACTTCCTCCACAAATCAAAGATGCTGTAGATGATATAGAGCCTGCTGATGGTTGCCCACTGCATTGTGTTGGATATTCATCCCATTGAACATCATCAACAAACATATTACTTCCGCCTTGGCTAGTACCATTTAGGATAATATAGTTCGTGTTCGTATTGAAGTTAGCAGGAATGTTAAATGTGTATAAATACCATCCATTATCTAATACACTAGTAGGTAAATTGTAATAACGGCTACGTGCTACCGCTCCTAAACGTGTTGCACCTGAAACCGATGGAGAAGTGTTTACCATTACAGTAATACTGTCGCCAGCAGTTGATAAACTGTCACGGTACATATACATACTGAAAGTAGGGGTAGCACCATTTGTTTGAGAATAATCAATTACCGGAGTAATCAAAGCTTGTTGGGTTCCTGTAGTCGTTAGTGAGATAGAAAATCTCGCCATTGCAGCACCCGTGTGAGGCATGATTAAAGTTGAAGTACCAGCAGGGCCATTGGTTCTTCTTACCCAAATTGGATTTCCAATAATTGGGTCTAGTGACCATCCAGCAGGCTGGAAGGTAGTCCCATCAAAACTTTCTGTTTTGATTACTTGTGCATTTGAATCATTGCTGACAAATGATGTCATGATAGCAATGAAAACAAATAGTTTTACTAAATTTTGTAAAGGTGTTTTCATGATTGATTTTAGATATTCATTTTATAGATGTGAAATTAGCAAAAAGTCAATATTATAATTTATTATTTATGGCTATTATCTAAAATTTATCTGATTAGGGAAAATTAGTGTTCAAATAAGCAAATTGATTAGATAGAAAAGGTAGAATACAAAAAAGCCACTCTTAAGAGTGGCTTTTTGTCAATATTTAAATCTGATTTTAATGAATAACTTCGATTCTTTTAAGTTCAATCCCTTCATCAGTGATTGTTCTTATTAAGTAAATGCCATCATCGTAAGATGATAAATCTAAAATTCGCTCATTACCGAAAGTAGAAATAATCGATCCTTGCAAATTCAAAATCTCAATTTTTTCTATTGATTTTGATGTTTCAATATTTAAAATGCCATTTGTTGGATTAGGATAGATTTTAGTTGTTGAATTTACAACATTGTCAATTATTCTACTAGTAGAACATGAGTTAACATATTTTATTCTAAAGCCGCTTGATCCACAATCATTGTTTGCTTTCACCAATATCTTTCCTCTTACAGTACCAGCAATAACTTGAATACTTGTGGTTCCTTGTCCAGAAATAATTGTCCATCCTGCTGGTTTTTGCCATGTGTAAGATGTAGCACCTGGGACAGGTAAAATACTATAGGTTACAATTTGATTTGGTGTAGTATTATAAGGTCCTGTAATTGTACCTGGCTTATCAGGGTAAAGCGTAATTGAAAGACATCTTGCTGGGCTAGATAAACAACCGTTAGAAGCTGAAACAGTAATTTGTGGGCCTGTACAAGTATTGCAAGAACCTAAAGTCGAACCAAAGTTTACAATAATTGAATTCGTGCCTTGTCCACTAACAATTGTTGCACCCGAAGGAACCACCCAGTTATATGTTAAACCAATAACATTCGTAACTGAATAAACGACATTTTGCATGTTGCATAAGTTATTTGTTGGTCCTGATATAATAGATGGCGTAGCTGGCGCATTACCACTAGGTGCTATAGTAAGGGATAGCACATAGTCTTGGCAATTTGAATTGTAGTAATAGTTTCCTGATTGTGTATAGGTTTGTCCATTAATGTTCCAAGTGTAGCTGGTGCATGCTGACGCATTACTAGTAATAGGTGGGTTTGGAGTTCCAGTAACATCCCAAGAGCATGTTGAAGTATTAAAGTTCGCAGTTTGGTAACAAGCTAAT
>JBDKGQ010000201.1:0-6176 GCA_039798145.1 Bacteroidota bacterium | reverse complement strand
TCTTGTTGGTACTACCTCTGTAGAAGTTTCTGAATTATTAAGTCGTATGCTTTCTCAACGTAAGATTAAGCATAACGTATTAAATGCAAAACAACATCAACGTGAAGCGGAAATTGTTGCTGAAGCTGGTAAAGCAAGTCAGGTAACTATTGCAACAAACATGGCTGGTCGTGGTACCGATATTAAATTAGGACCAGGCGTAAAAGAAGCTGGTGGATTAGCAATCATTGGTACAGAACGTCATGAGTCGCGTCGTGTAGACAGACAGTTGCGTGGTCGTGCGGGACGACAAGGTGATCCCGGTTCATCGCAATTCTTTGTTTCATTGGAAGATAGCTTAATGCGTTTGTTCGGATCAGAGCGTATCGCAAAAATGATGGATACATTAGGATTGAAAGAGGGAGAAGAAATCCAACATTCGATGATTACAAAATCGATTGAGCGTGCACAACGTAAAGTAGAAGAAAACAACTTTGGAATTCGTAAGCGTTTATTAGAGTATGATGACGTAATGAATGCACAACGTGAAGTAATTTATAAAAAACGTCGCCATGCATTATACGGAGAGCGTTTATCACTCGACCTTCAAAACATGTTATATGATTTAAGTGAGTCGGTGATTAATCAATTCTTTGAAGAAAAAGATTACGAAGGATTTAATTTTGAAATGATCCGCATTTTTGCAATTGAGAATCCGATTTCTGAAGATCAATTCATGAATGCTAAAAACGGAGAAGAGCTTTCTGAATTTCTTTATGATAAGTTAGATGAGCACTATCGTTTTAAAACTTCAACCACAGCTGAACGTGCATTCCCTGTAATTAAGAATGTGTACGAGCAACCAGGACAACAATATGAAAACATCGTAGTTCCTTTCTCTGACGGAATTCGTAATATTCAGGTATTAGCTCCATTGCGCAAGTCGTATGAGTCGCATGGAAAGGAAATCATCGCTGCTTTTGAAAGAAACGTTACACTGGCTTTAATTGATGATACGTGGAAGAATCACTTACGTGACATGGATGATTTAAAGCAAAGCGTTCAGAATGCGGTTTACGAGCAGAAAGATCCATTGTTAGTTTACAAGTTAGAATCATTTGATTTATTTAAGAAAATGGTTGACGAAGTAAACAGAGATACAATGTCGTTCTTGTTCAGAGGTAATATTACAGCTCAAGACCAAAGTCAGGTGAAGCAAGCGGCCGCTCCCGTTCGTCAGGATTTAAGTAAATTAAAAACTACGCACGAAGAGTACCAAGGCGGTTCATCTAACGATGGTGGAGTACCGCAAAATCAGCCTGCGCCTAAAAATGAACCTATCCGCAATGAAACGAAAGTACTTCCTAACGATCCATGTCCTTGCGGAAGTGGAAAGAAGTACAAGAAGTGTCACGGTGCAGGACAAGAAGGTTAATTTATAAGAGATTAATAATTGGCAGTAATGGAACATGAAACTATATCAATAGATATTACTTCATGTGTGACCTTATACACGAAAGAATTGTATTCGTGGGCCTATTACAAAACTGGCAATAAAACACTTTCGGAAGATTTAGTGCAAGACACTTTTTTAGCTGCTATAAAATCACAAAATAATTTTAAAGGCGTCAGTGAAATTAAAACCTGGCTATTCGGGATTTTAAAAAATAAAATTGCTGACCACTTTAGAAAATCCTCGAATAAAATTCCATCGAGTAACATTTTCTTTGATGGCGATACCTGGAATGAAAAAGAAATTCCTGCCACATGGAATATTACAGAGGACAAAGAACTGCTAGACGATATTGCATTTAAAAATACATTGAGTGATTGTATTAATAAACTGCCAAACATGTGGAGCAGTGTTATTCGCATGAAATTTATTGATGACAGAAAAACAGAAACCATCTGTAGTGAAAATGGAATAAGTACAAATAATTACTGGCAGATTATTCATCGTTCCAAATTACAGTTAAGAAAATGTCTGGAGTTAAATTGGTTTAGCGTATGAAGTCATTGATACATTCAATCATTTATTCTTGTGGGAAGGCTACGCTTTTAATTGAGAAAATGCAAGTGCAAGAACTATCATTTCAAGAGCGCATACGACTTCGATTTCACTTACAATCTTGTGCAGCTTGCAGCGAATATAAAATTCAGAGCCACCTTATAAGTAATGCTCTTGAAAAACATTTTAAAGGCAATTCAGCAATAGAAAATAACACACTAGAAAATAAAATTTTAAATTCAATTCAAAACATGAATAGTAAAGGTCCAAACCATTCCAACTTCGATTTCTACAAGAATTTACTAAATGAATTAGATGGAGAAACATTATTAGAAGAAGTAGATACAGAAGAAGAAATCAATTGCCCAATTGCTATTGTCGATGACAACTTATCATTTAGTTTAATATTGAGCGATTACTTATTAGATGAATGCAGTTTACATTCGAAGAAATATACTAACGGTAACGACTTCTTGAACGAGTACGTTGCTGGTGACGATAGAATAATAATTCTTGATTACGATTTCGGTAAAGACAATGGCCCTAACGGATTAGTCATTTTAAAACGCATCAAAGAAATCAATCCGATAGCAAGAGTAATTATGGTATCTGGTCAGGACAATTTAGAAGTAGCTATTGAAACCATGCGCCAGGGTGCAGTTGATTACTTTATCAAAACCAATAAAACAGTATTCCCAACTATTGTATGTTCGATATTGAAGTTGATTGATATCGAAAAAATGAGAATGAATTAAGAATTAAATCTTATCCTGCCCACCCTTCCCTATCTAAACTGCGATATTGAATAGCTTCGGAAACATGTTCTGTTTTTATGTCTTCGCTGCCTTCTAAATCTGCAATCGTGCGTGAGACTTTTAATATGCGATCATACGCACGTGCAGAAAGTCCGAGTTTATCCATAGCAATTTTTAATAGCTCTGCACTATCATTATTCAAACGACAAATTTGTCGTAACATGCGCGATGACATTTGTGCGTTAGCATACACCCCTATTTCATTTTTATAACGCACTTCCTGAATTTGTCGTGCAGCAATTACACGAGCGCGAATGCTTTCGCTATGTTCTGCTACTCTGCTCTTTGAAAGTTCATTAAAAGGCACAGGAATCACCTCTACATGCAAATCGATACGATCGAGCAAGGGCCCTGATAAACGATTTAAATATTTCTGTACAACACCAGGAGCGCAGACACATTCTTTTTCGGGATGATTATAATAACCGCAAGCATACTAGACACCAACATAAAGCTCGCAGGATATTCCACAGAAAATTTAGCTCTTGAAATAGCCACCTTGCGTTCTTCGAGTGGCTGACGCATTACTTCTAAAACGGTACGTTTAAACTCTGGTAACTCATCTAAAAAAAGAACGCCGTTATGTGCCAATGAAATTTCTCCTGGTTGCGGATATCCTCCACCACCAACAAGGGCTATGTCGGAGATCGTATGGTGCGGAGCACGGAAAGGCCTAGTCGTTATGATGCCCTTTTTTGCTGATGTCTTTCCAACTACTGAATGTATTTTTGTTGTTTCTAAAGACTCTTCCAATGTTAATGGTGGAAGAATAGTAGGTAATCTTTTTGCAAGCATCGTCTTACCGGCGCCAGGAGGACCAATGAGAATCACATTATGTCCGCCAGCTGCTGCAATTTCTAAAGCACGCTTGATATTTTCTTGCCCTTTAACGTCTGAAAAATCCACTTCCAATTCTTGCTGGTGTTTAATAAACTCTTCACGTATATCCACCACCGTTACTTCTTTCGTTAATTCACCTTCTAAGAATGAAACTACTTCCGTCAATGATTTCATTCCGTATACTTCTAATCCTTGCACTACTGCTGCCTCTTGCGCATTTTGTTCGGGCAATATAATTCCTTTGAATCCTTCCTTCTTGGCTTGAATAGCAATGGGCAACGCTCCTTTCACAGGCAATAATTGTCCATCGAGTGACAATTCACCCATGATGATGTATTCTGAAAAATCTGTAGTTTCAATTTGGCCTGATGCAGAAAGAATACATAATGCGATTGGCAAGTCATAAGCTGACCCTTCCTTACGAATATCGGCTGGCGCCATATTGATAACAATCCGTTTACCTGGCCATTTGAAATCGTTTGTTTTAAGGGCAGCTTCAATGCGCTGTTGACTTTCTTTAACGGCATTATCGGGCAACCCTACCAGAAATACTTTAACACCATTGGCCATGTGGACTTCAATAGCGATAGTAATTGCAGAGATGCCATGCAGAGCACTGCCATAAGCTTTTACGAGCATATAAAAATTATTTATGGACCATTGAAAAATGAAATCCGATTTAACTGCAAATGTAAAGTGTTAGATTTAAAATATCCGACAACAAACGTTTAAGTTAAAAAAAAAAGTCCCAATCGTTTGATTGGGACTTTCCTCTGATTTTTGAAAAATTAGTACACAAACTTTCTGCTTACAGCATCACTATCGTTGCGAATGATGATGAAATACAGTCCGTGAGGTAAGCTTGCATTTAGTTTAATTTTATTTGATCCGTTAACGGCAGCGATACCTGATTCTGAATAAATCACGCGACCAGAAACATCGGTAATTTCTACATTAACTGGTAAATCTGAGTTATACATGAAATCAACATTGATATCATTCGACATCGCAACATCAGAATAAATATTCGTGATATCAAATGGAGCCTTGCTTCCAAACCATACAGCTTGAGGCTCAGAATAAGTAAAGTCACCGTTGAAATCAGTTTGCTTCAAACGATAGTATTGTAAACCATACACTGGCTTCTCATCATAAGTAGTATAATTCAACATGATATTACTATTATGCATATACGAATTCACCTTATCGATAAAGCTATATTCATTTAAATCAGTTGTTCTTTCTACTGTGAAGCAGTTGTCCAATCTAAACGTACACGCTTTCCATCAGGACGAGCTTTGAAATCTACTAATTCAATTGGAAGTGGTGTTGTATTTACAGCGATTGTCCATGGTGTGAAATCACCTACTGGAGCAGAAGGCGTACTATATGGAGTACTTAATGTTGGAACAGTAGGCCAATCCCAACTAGTAATACGAACGCTATCAGGTGCAGCTGTTCCTAATGTATATGTTTGAGTATAATTTAGGGATGTTTGTTGCGTATTGTATGGCGTTGCAGCTGGCGAACCTGGATAAGGAGCCCCTGTTGCTGTTGATGTTCCTGCAGATGCACCTGTTTGAACTCCTGCTACAGTAAATGTAGTAGTGGTAGGTGTACTAGTAATAACAGCATTAATAACATTATATCCAGCAGGAGTCATCGCACCAGTGATAGTTACAGACTGACCAACTACAAAAGAATGAGCAGCAGAAGTTGTATAAGTGATTGTTGTTCCATTACCAACAGCACTATTAACTGTAGAAACATTAACATTTGCTTGAGCAGTAACCCTCAACCAAGAAAGGCCATAAGCTCTCCATGGCTGTGCAAGTCCTTTAACTAAACTATTTATTGTCGCTGGTCTCTCAGAGATTTGACTACCTGAAACTGTATTAACTAGCCTAAATAAAATATCTGCAATTGGGTAATTTGCTGCAGGATTTTGAGGACCAGTTTTTCCAATCATCCAATAACGATCAACTACATTGTTTGCATTTGATGCAGTAGAATTGAATAAATCTATGTGGGTTACAGTAGGAGGATCAGGCAATACATTGGCTGACCAATATTTTGTTCCAGCTTTAAACACACCCATATCTCCCTGCTTATGAGAGAATGACAAAGGAATATATGTTTGAACAGGCACCGCACTCGTTGTATCCATTCTATTTGCAAAAGGTATTATTCGAGAAACCGTAGGTGCTACATAACTACCGATTGTCCAATTCACAATTGAGTTAGGATTTTCGCTAATTAAAACTCCTGTTCCTGCAGTTAAGGAATTTCCTTGTACAGCTCTATTAAATGCATAAGGGTTTGACCAAGTCATATATAATGGCTTCCCGTTCATCACCATTTGACCTGTTCCTAAGAAGAACGTATCTTGAATTGAAACGGTATCATTATTTAAGAAGATTGCACGGTTTGCCGCTGATTTTGCCATACTGAAAGTATAGAAAGGAACAGCACGAGTACCACCAATATACTGTGTCAAAGTACTATCCATTACAAACAAACTCTTACCTGCACTG
>JBDKGQ010000200.1:0-3340 GCA_039798145.1 Bacteroidota bacterium | reverse complement strand
ATTTATTCGGTTCACGTTATAGGCTCCCGTAATAAATGGTTCATCGGTTAAATGAGGTATCGAACTTAATATTGCTGGAATTCCTTCTATAGAGCGTTTACCATTAGCAAAAGCATTGGTGCAAATCAGACTTTCTTTTGCTAATGAATCGAGAAATGGAGTGTAGGTTTCTCCATTCGTAAAGCTTCCTATTAAATGTTTTGAAAAGCTTTCCATTACTAATACAACAACATTTAGTTTTTGAAAAGGAACACTATCACGATACGTTTTTTCGTAATTGAAAATACTCTTTGCTTGCTGATCATCTAAATATTTTACTGATGGAATAGGGTCGTCTCTCCACGATTTTAAAATAGTAAATGGAGTATTTAAAATTAGTGGGACTTCATTCGGATTAACACCTGTGATGGCATTTTGAATACTAATAGGTCGCATTTGTAATCCACCTCTGATTCCTATAAAGGATGTTCCAATTATTACAATATAAATGATTAATCGGAGTAGGATGGAAGGGTCAGCTAATTGCTTCGTTTTTTTGTAGCGCTGATTGATTTTTTTAATCATCACTATGGAAACAACAATCAGAATTATTAATACTAAAAGTAAATACCAATAGTTAAGTAGGTAGTTGCCAAGATTATTATTGACATCGTCGCCTAGTCTTATCAGACTGAAAAAATCAGCGGTAGTTCTTTTGCCCGTGTATTCAAACCATGCTGTATCGATTAAATTTAGTAGGGCGCTAATACCAATGACTAAAACTAAATATCCATCAGCAATGGTCCTCCAGAATTTATTAGTGTAAATCATTAATGGGGCGGCTTCCAAAAGTAAAACCGGCGACATTAATAAACAGATAGCACTAATGTCGAAGCGTAAACCGTAGATGAAATCAAGTAGTAAGTTATTTCCACCCGTTTGAGTATAGTTCAAATAAAACAGCAATCGGAGTGATGAATAAATGAACAATAGTAATGCGAGCTTCATTAGCAGCGCTTTGTATTGTTGATAGCCGACTTTATTCATGATGCAAATTTAGTCAGTATAACCGAACTATTTTAAAATAGCTCGATGTTATCCTCGGAAATCTTAATTTTGAAAAAAAATAAGAATGAAAGCGCAAGATATTATTAATCATTTAGGCTTAATTGAACATCCCGAAGGTGGATATTACAAGGAAACATACCGAAGTGAAATGGAAGGAGATTTTGAAGGGTTTAATGGTAAACGTAATCTTGGGACGGCTATTTATTTTCTGATGCTCGGCGGACAATCAACTTTACCTCATCGTATTAAGAGTGATGAGCTATGGTTTTATCAATACGGATCTTCTTGTGAAATCGTTGAAATTGATGATGAAGGCAATGAGCGGATCATTCGCTTGGGTGCTGATTTAGCAAATGGCGAAGTATTTCAGCATGTAGTGAAAGCAGGACTTTGGTTTTATTCGCGTGTAAAGCCTGAAAATGATTTTTGCCTTGCCGCTTGTCATGTTAATCCTGGATTTGATTTTCAAGATTTTGAAATAAAATCCAATTAAGCCAAATTTTTATATTTTCGAGGTATGAATAAGTTACAACTACTACTTTTCTGTTTTATCATTTCTTTGTTATCGGCTTGTGCTGTAAGTGAAGAGGAAAAAGCAGCCGATTTACAACGTCATCGCGACTCTGTAGCTGCTGCGCAGGCAATGATTCGTTCCGCTGAATTGGCAAATGAGTCAAGAGCCAATGCACTAAAGTCGATTAATCAGGAGGCCTTAAAAAATGATTCAATCATCCGAAAGGATAGCATTTTCAAAGCAGTAAAGGATACCAATTCAGTTGTAAAAACAGATTCTTCCGAAGTAAAAAAGCCAGCACCAGCAAAGCCTAAAACAGAGGTTAAGCCTGCTGCAAAGAAGACTGAACAGCCCAAGCCTGCGGAGAAGAAAAAGACAACTCCATCAAATACGAACGGTGCTAAAAAGGCAGGTCAAAAGAAATAATGTGAATTAATACTTTTAATTCATCTTTTACTTAAATTTGCCTCTTGAAATGCTAGCCCTATCAATACAGTTCCTCGCCCCCGGATTTTTTGCAGGACTTATTTTTTTAGCAATACCGATACTTATTCATTTATTTAATTTCCGAAGGTACAAGAAGGTCGAATTTACCAATGTCCGATTTCTTCGAGAGCTAAAGGAAGAAACTACGAAGCTTAATAAGCTTAAGCATTTACTGATTTTGCTTTGTCGTTTACTTGCAATTGCCTTCTTGGTATTTGCATTTACAAAACCAGTTATTCCGTTAACGGCAGAGAAGAAGCTGAAGAATCAAAAGAATATTTCTGTATTCGTTGATAATTCGTTTAGCATGGAAGGAGTGAGTAAAGATGGTCCTTTGCTGGAAGTAGCAAAAAAGAAAGCCATTGAAGTTGCCAATGCTTACCCTTCTACAGCGCGTTTCCAATTACTAACGAATGATTTTCTTTCGGTTCACCAGCGACTCCTTACTAAAGAAGAATTCATTGATGAAGTAGATAGGGTGAAAGTGTCTCCCGTTTCTAAAACAATGTCGCAGATTGTAGCTCGACAGTTAGATGCTTTCAATATACAGGCGAATGAAGAGAAAGAATTATTTATCATTTCTGATTTTCAAATGTCAGCGGCTGATATCAATCAAATAAAAATTGATTCGTTAGCCCACCTTAACTTTATTGAGTTGCCCGTACAAAATTCTTCTAATGCTTATATCGATTCATGCTGGATTGAAAGTCCAATTGTGCAGTTAAACAAAACGGTTGAATTAGCAGTGCGTGTTAATAATAGCGGTGAAGAAGATTTAGATAATGTTCCGGTTACATTAAAAATTAATGGAACACAACGAGCAGTTGCTTCTTGTGCTGTAGCTGCTAATAGCTCAGCAATAGTGAAAATGAGTTTTACAATTGCGCAACCAGGTTGGCAAAAGATGAAAGTATCTATCACTGATCAGCCAATCGTATTTGATGATGATTATTTTCTCTCGTTTAATGTAAAGGAAAATTTATCAGTAATTGCTCTTGATGGTAATAACCCAGGACCATATTTAAGAGCATTATACGCCAACGATCCGTTTTTTAAATTCTCATCGGTTCCTGTTAATCAAGTTGATTATTCGGTCATGCAAAACAGTCAGGTGATTGTTTTAAATCAATTGAAAGAAATATCAAATGGTCTTTCAGAAGAGCTAAAAAAGTTTTTGCAAAAAGGAGGTTCGGTAATTTGTTTTCCGGATTCAGCAATCGATTTAAATTCTTATTCTCCTGCATTGACTTCTTTGGTAGGAGAAAGTTATTCTTCGTTGATCAGAACAAATGA
>JBDKGQ010000199.1:0-3342 GCA_039798145.1 Bacteroidota bacterium | reverse complement strand
ATCGTTTGATTTAGCAAGCAACTCATTTTCTTCGGAATACTCAATAGAAGCGTAATCAGTAATACCAGGCTTCACCGATAATACATTTTGTTGCGCTGCATTATAAAGGTCAACATACTTTCTTACCTCCGGTCTTGGACCCACCAAACTCATGGAGCCAAACAATACATTTAATAATTGAGGAAGCTCATCTAATTTATACTTGCGTAAAAAATATCCGATAGGCGTTACGCGTGGATCACGACCACCAACTGTTAAGAGTCCAGCTTTATCTGCATTGATCTGCATAGTGCGGAATTTAAAAATTTTGAAATCACGACTATTTATTCCTACACGCGTTTGCATGTAAAATACGGGACCCTTACTTCCTAATTTAATCAGGAGCGCAATTATCAAAAAAAAAGGTGATACCAATAAAAGCATTGGAATGGTAATCATCAAATCAAATAAGCGCTTTATCATTGTACTTACGATAAGGTAGAAGCAACTGCATTTGTTACTGCATCAACAATACGTTTCAGCATTTCATCTGATAAATCATAAAATACCGGTAAGGAAATTTCACGACTGTAATTATCATACGTCACAGGATAATTAGCAATATCATATCCGCGATTTTTATAGAAAGATAACATCGCCAGCGGAATGAAATGCACATTCACACTTACATCCGCATCAAATATCTTTTGAATAATGGCATCGCGCTGCGCCTCAGAAATTCCTTTTATACGAATAGGATAGAGGTGATAAGAAGTTTCAGCAGTATCGTTTTTTAGCGGAGGTAATTGCGCCCACTCGAAATTTTTAAAATGATTTGCATAGTACTCACAAACCGCTTTTCGTTTTAACAACGTATCATTTTCATAGCGCTTCAACTCAATTAATCCGATGGCCGCCATTAAGTCGGTCATGTTGCATTTGTAACCAGCTTCGATAATATCATAACGCCAGTTTCCTTTTTGCATCTTCGCCAATGCATCTTTATTCTGACCATGTAAGGTGAAAATGCAGAGGTATTTGTAAATGTCTTCGTTATTAAATGGAGCAGGGAAGTTCAATGCAATGGCACCACCTTCAGCAGTGGTTAAGTTCTTCACTGCGTGGAAAGAATAAACCGTTGCATCAGCCCATACACCTGTATGCTTGCCTTTGTAGTACGCACCTAACGAGTGAGCCGCATCCGAAAGCACCATTATTCGTCCTAATGTAGTTTGATTTTCTCCTTCAGCCACAAAATGTGATTTTATAGACGGATCATTCACAAGATCCATGATAGCCGAATAATCACAAGGATAACCAGCAATATCAACAGGCATAATCACTTTCGTTTTTGAAGTAATTGCTTTGCGGATATTCGCCACGTTTATATTGAAGTCATCAGCATTAACATCCACCAGCACCGGTGTAGCACCGCAATGTACCACCACATTTGCAGTAGCTGAATACGTATATGCGGGTAGAATAACTTCATCGCCTTCTTTTACTCCGTACCATTTCAACATCACTTCTAATCCAGCCGTTGCAGAGTTTAAACAAAGCGTTGCCGCATTACCGTTATAAGCAGATAGTTCCTTTTCAAACTGCTTAGTACGTGGACCAGTAGTAATCCATCCAGAACGTAAAGTGGCTACCACTTCATTAATAATTTCATCGTCGATACGAGGCGGGGCGAAGGGGATGAGGGACATATGTTTTAATTTGCTAATTTGCTAATGGGGTAATTTGCTAATTTGATAATTTGATAATTTGAAGATGCACAATAAAGTGTATCCGAAGGATTCTACTTTATTGTGGGTTAATGTGCTAATGTGCTAATTTGATAATGTGCTAATGTGGTAATGTGCTAATTGGTTAATGTGCTAATGTGCTAATGTGCTAATGTGCTAATTGGGTAATGTGCTAATTTGAGGAAGTATCATAAAGTGTCCCCGGAGGGGTCTACTTTATGAATTCTACCGAAGAGGCTAATGATTAATGCAAAGAAGATGGCGCCGCGTTGTGCTTCTAACATAGATTCTGTTAAACAATTCAATGCAAAAATAAATAACATCATCAATAGTAATGGATGATAACTGTTACGCATGATCCAAGGAATTTTAATCGTCAGTACAAACAAGAGTAATCCGATTATTCCAAGTGCTAAGAACGATTGTAAATATTGATTATGTGCATTCAGCGATTTTTCATAGCCGTAAGCGAAATCATTTTTATGATATTCCTGATTCAATACATCTTTCACATCGCCAGTGCCTGTTCCCAATAACCAATACTCCGGCAACAACGAAATCGTTTCTTTCCATATTTCAACTCTACCCGTAGTGCTATTGTATGACGCAGTGGTTGGGGATTCATTATGCTGTACCGCCACTTCTACCTGCGTAAAGCGATTGCTGTACTTCAGCATGAACACTTGTAAACTTGTCGACACTGCAAATACAAACAATAGCGGATAAATAAATCGATAACTTCCTTTTTTCTTCCAATACAAAACAATCATTACTAAAATCGAAATAAAGGCAGTTGCTTCGGCTGTTCGTGCTGACAATAAAATAATCATCGAGAAAAATAAAATCATAAATGCGGCACCCATCCAGATGGTTCTTCGGTGGTTGGATAAAATCATTTCATGAAAGACAAATATCAACGCAGCATTTAAGTACAAACTAAAGTAAGTAGGATGCATCAGGTGGCTCGATAATTCAGAATAAAAAAACACCGACAATTGTTTCGAATGAAAATAGCTGTTGAACGCAATTGCTAATAAATAAATGCAGGATACTAAAACACCTCCGATGAAATACCTTCTGATTTTATTTATAAACGCATCGTCAATTTGAAAGGAGGAAAGTATAATCGGCAACAATAAAAAAGTAAGTTTAATCTGTAAGTCTAAACCAGCCTGCGAATAATTGCTCGTCCACAATACGCCCAACAAATGCATCACATACAACGCGGGTAACAACCATAAATACTTTTCACTTTTAAACTGATTGATCATTAATGATCGATGTTCTTTCAGAAACAAAGAAATCAATCCAATCAAAACCCAACAAACAATCGACACCAACAAATTAAAAGAAAAGCAAAACACTGAAATCAGCAGCAGCCATTTCTTAAGTGATGTTGATGGTAATTGTGTTATCATTTGCAGTATAAAAATACGCTTCTTTTAATTAAGTGTGCTTACCCAATCAGCTGTTATTTTCTTACGCATGAAGAACTTTTGAACATACGATTGACCATTGGCACCCATTGTTTTTACGACATCCGGATTAGCTTCGAGATAGAGCGACTTTTCAGCCAGCATCTGACTGTTTTCGGGCTCAATAAATAATCCGGCAT
>JBDKGQ010000198.1:0-3799 GCA_039798145.1 Bacteroidota bacterium | reverse complement strand
TTTGCGAACAACGAATAATGGATCCAATCATATTTATGATGTAAATATTCATAACGCTCCGAATACATTAAGAGAGATTGGACGATTGCGTGAGTTAACTTTTAGAGAAGCTGGTGGTGGAACTGGGTTAGATTGCGATTTAGACGAACTCGACACGTGTGAAAAGTGTTACAACCAATTAGTAGTTTGGAATCCTGAAGATCAAGAAATCGTAGGTGGGTACCGTTATATTCGTTGTGGTGACGCAGCAATTAGTTCTAATGGAGAATATCATTTAGCAACAACTGAACTTTTTCATTTTTCAGAAAAATTTAAAAAAGACTTTTTACCTTATACCATCGAATTAGGTCGCTCTTTCGTACAGCCTAAATATCAACCGCGCCCTGAAAACAGAAAAGGGTTATTCTCACTAGATAATTTATGGGATGGCTTAGGCGCATTAGTCATTGAAAACCTGAAAACAGAAAAGGGTTATTCTCACTAGATAATTTATGGGATGGCTTAGGCGCATTAGTCATTGAAAATCCTGATATCAAATATTTCTTCGGAAAAGTTACTATGTATCGCCATTTTAATTTACTCGCAAGGGATTATATTCTCTCTTTTATGCAGCATTATTTTAGCGATCCAGATCAACTGGTCACTCCTATTCATTCGCTTCCAATAACAAGCGATGTAACAGCATTTATTAACGAAATAAAAAACCTTGATTATAAAGAGGGGCATAAAATTCTTAATGTTCGAGTTCGAGCATTAGGAGAAAATATTCCTCCATTAATCAATTCTTACATGAACTTATCTCCTACTATGAGAACTTTCGGGACATCATTAAATGAACATTTTGGAGATGTAGAAGAAACCGGAATTCTGGTAACTTTAAAAGACATGTACGAATCAAAAGTAGGTAGACACATCAATACTTACATTAAAGGAAACTAGATTGAATGAAAGCACAATTTGTAAAAAGCTCCGTTCAATTAAGCCAGCTACCCTCAACAGAAATTCCCGAATTTGCTTTTATTGGACGAAGCAACGTTGGTAAATCATCATTGATTAATACACTTACAAGCTCTAAAGGCTTAGCGAAGACATCAGGCTCCCCAGGAAAAACACAAGCCATCAATCATTTTATCATTAATGAGAAGTGGCACTTAGTCGATTTACCTGGATACGGATTCGCAAAAGTTTCACAAGCAACAAGAGCGGAATGGGAATCGTTAATGAAATCTTACTTCCTAAACAGAAAGCAATTAATCACAACCTTTGTTTTAATTGATATTCGCTTAGAACCTCAGAAAAACGATTTAGATTTTATTGAATTCTTAGGCACAAATGGAGTTCCTTTTTCAATAGTATTTACTAAATCAGATAAACTCACTCCTAATCAAGCTTTGAAAAAAGTCAATGATTACAAAACCTCATTGCTTACTTCATGGGAGGAACTTCCTCCAATATTTGTTACATCAGCAACAAATAGAACAGGGAAAGAAGAGTTGCTTCAGTATATTCAAGGGCTAATCTGATTACTTTAAAACCTTTGCCGCCTTGCCAAATTTATTGGCAAACTCTCTCATCTCCTTCGATAATTCTTTATCACTCGTAGCACGTTCGTATGAATCAGCCATACTCCTAAGTGTTTCATAGGTAAAAAACTGCATTTCTTCAACTGTCATTTCAGTTGTCCACAAGTCAATACGCATTGTGCTTTTTTCAATTTTATCCCAAAAAGCCAACATCATTGCTTTCGATTCTTTCTTGCCATCAAGTCCTGAATCTTGCGCCATCCATTCAATTTTAACTGGATGCTTTTCACTATTTAGACCAACCTGAATGTTAATATCAGACTGCTTTGCTATATCATTTGTGCTCATATTCGTTATTTATAAAATGCGAGTCAAAAATAAGCATAAACAACTATTTTTATTCGTTTATAGCCTACTATTTAGCATACAAATTCACTAAATTCGCCTTTCATTTTATCAATAAATTAATTGAGAAAACTTATTCTTATATGGACTGTGATTTTGCTTGTCTCTTGCCAGACATCTCTTTTTGCGCAGTTCAGTAGAGGTTATCAAATGACTTTTGGTAAAAATCGAGTACAATACACGGATTTTCTTTGGACATTTTATCGATTTAAAAACTTTGACACCTATTACTATTTAGGTGGACAAGAATTAGCACAATACACCGGGAGAGTTGCTGAAAATGAGATTGCTGATATTGAACAATTATTCGATTATAAAATCAATGGTCGTTTTCAATTTATCATTTATAATAAGCTCACTGATTTTGAACAAAGCAATATTGGATTAGGTTCGGAAGATTTAAATACTAACACTGGTGGACTTACGAAGATTGTTGGCAATAAAGTGCTTGTTTACTATGATGGAGATTATCTTCACTTTAAGGAGCAATTAAGAGCTGGTATTGCACAAGTATTAATCAATCAATTACTTTATGGAGGATCAGTTAAAGAGCGTGTGCAAAGTGCTGCTTTAATAAATTTTCCAGATTGGTATATTAAAGGGTTAATCACGTACGTAGCAAAGGGATGGCCTCTTGAAAATGATAATCAGTTAAGATCATTAATCATTGATAAGGGCGTAAAAAACTTCAATGCGCTTTGCGATGTAAACAGTACGCTTGCCGGACAGTCATTATGGAATTTTGTTATTGCTCGATATGGTCCTAGTACTGTCTCTAATTTAATTTACATGTCGAGAGTAAATAAAAATATCGAGGGAGGCTTTGTTTATGTAGTTGGTTCATCACTTAAAGAATTAAACAAAAACTGGAAAGAATATTATACACAAGTTTATAAAGGAGATGACTCCCTTTTTGTCGCTGTTACCCAAAAACCATCTATCATTTTCAAAAAGAAGGTTAAGAATATTACTCAATTAAAATTAAGTCCTGATGGCAACTCAATTGCCTATGTAGAAAACAATGCAGGCAAGTACAAATTATATACTTACGACATAATCAGAAATAAAAGAAAAAAACTTT
The DNA here is from genome assembly GCA_039798145.1 of Bacteroidota bacterium. Classification (GTDB taxonomy): domain Bacteria; phylum Bacteroidota; class Bacteroidia; order AKYH767-A; family OLB10; genus CAINEC01. Next base: position 790 of record JBDKGQ010000198.1, on the reverse strand, counting down.
TTAAAGGCGGATTTAAGCATGAGAATACAATCATTGATGAATCTAATCCTTTAGTTACATGGCATCCTTCGGGAAAATTTATTTCTGCAATCTATGAGAAAAAAGGTAAATATCGTTTGGACTATTTTGAACTTGGTAAAAAAACAAAACATACTTCAAGCAAGTTTTATTATTTCGATAAAGTATTAGATTTTTCTTATTCATCAAGCGGAAATGATATCGTGCTCAGTGGTGTTCAAAAAGGCCAATCTGACATTTTTATTTTTAATCCTCGAACAAAATTTACGAGACAAATTACAAATGATCGATGGGATGATGCTGCGCCGAAATATGTCATGAATGATCAATACATCGTATTTCAATCAACCCGATTTACTGATTCACTTAAAACAACAACCTTGAAACAGAAAGAAGAAATATTTACTTCTAAGACTTCTGATTTATTCCTTTACGATTGCTTAAATTTTTCACCCAAGCTTATTCAATTAACCAATACCCCGCTTGTTAATGAAACTAGTCCACTCATGATTGACAATGCTCATTTCATGTTTTTAAGTGATGTATCAGGAATTAAAAACCGACAGTTAGCCACTTTAGATAGCACTATCGCATTTATTGATACAAGCATCCATTATAAGTATTGTATTTTCTCTACTTGGACTACTTGCGCTAGGAATAGCTAAGGCAAAACTTGTAAAGGAGTCTCCTGTTCGAAGTGCTATTGAGATTTTAATACTTGGTGGAGCGGCAACGGCCGTGGGCTTACTAGCTGGACACTTTTTAAAGATTT
>JBDKGQ010000197.1:0-5947 GCA_039798145.1 Bacteroidota bacterium | reverse complement strand
CAAGCAGGGACCGCCTCGCGAGTACATTAGCACATAGGCACATTTTCAAATTGTCAAATTATCAAATTAGCATATTTTCAGATTGTCAGATTAGCACATTGGCACATTAGCAAATTAGCACATTAGCACATTAGCACATTAGCACATTTTCAAATTTTCAAATTAACTTAAACGTTTGTAAATGTTTACTAACCGAATAAATACTGCCTAGTGTTTATTTTTACCGCGGGGTGGGGCTGCTGTCCCCCCATGGAGTCGAGCACTTTTATGACCCGTCCTTAAAAAAGTTTACAGTTCATCAAATTATCAAATTAGCACATCGCGAAGCCCTTCGAGTACCTTACCTCGACAAGCTCGTTACAAGCAGGGACCGCCTCGCGAGTACATTAGCACATTAGCACATTAGCACATTTTCACATTTTCACATTAGCACATTGGCACATTAGCAGATTAGCAGATTAGCACACTAGCACACTAGCACATTAGCACATTAGCACATTTTCAAATTATCACATTTTCAAATCAAATTAAACGTTTGTAAATACTTAATACCGGCTATTCATTTTTTGCTGAATTACTTTTGTTGCTGTGATCTACACGCATGCACATAACTGGCCTCTATTTAAAGCCGTTCCTGTACTTAGGATATTGATTCCATTTCTCATCGGAGTAATTCTTAATCTAATTGGATTGGGCTTGTTGAATTTTATTGTGTTAATAGGTATAATAACAATACTATGTTTTGTTGTCTACCAGCGTTTGTTTAAATCAATAAACAAGCAAATCGTTTTTTATTTTGTTTTGCTGCTTTTAGGTTATTTACATACAAATACACATCGCGAAAATCTTTATTTAAATCACTACTCGAGATTTTCAAATAATCATTCACGAATAATTATTACTTCTATTCCCGAAGTCAAGCCAAAGTCGATAAAGGTATTTGCAGATGTCGTACAGATTGGTGATGTGAATTCTTGCGGAAAAATTTTACTTTATTTTAAAAAAGATAGTGCTTCGCTTAAGTTGAAATATGGAGATGAGATTTCGACAATTTTAAATTGCAGAACTATTGAGAATATTCCAAACTCTAATTTTGATTATAAAATTTATCTAGCTAACAAACATATTTATCAGCAAGCGTATGTAAAGTCGGGTGATTGGAAATTAATTGCAACACATCAAGGGAATATTTTCACTTCACTCGCTTATCAATATCGTGAACAATGTCATGATGTATTAAAGAATTATCTGCATAATATCGATGCTTATGCAGTTGCTTCAGCTTTGCTCATTGGCGACGATGATGATATTTCTAAATCTGTTTATCAGGCTTACACCGACTCAGGGACATTACATGTATTATCAGTGTCCGGTATGCATGTAGGCGTGATTTATCTTTTGCTTGTTACGTTATTCGGAAAACTCGAACAGAATAAATACACCAAACATTTCTATTTTTTACTCATGCTAATTCTGATTTGGATGTATAGTATTTTGTCGGGATCATCAGCTTCTGTATTTCGAGCGGCCACTATGTTAACGGTTGTTATTATTGGAAAATGGATCAATGGAAATAGTCCAATTTATAATTCACTCGTGCTTTCCATGTTCGCGTTGTTGTTGTACAATCCTTTTTACTTAACCGATAAAGGTTTTATATTATCTTATCTCGCTGTATACGGAATTGTTTATTTGCAACCTAAAATTGTAGGACTTTGGAGAGTGAAAAATAAGTACGGTTATAAACTTTGGGAATTTACATCTGTATCAATTGCTGCACAAATTATGACGCTTCCAGTAAGTTTATTTCTATTCGGAAAGTTTCCGAATTATTTTATTCTTGCAAACTGGGTTGTTATACCATTAAGCACGATGGCTATTTATTTATCAATTGCCCAAATTGTATTTCAGCAATGGACAGTTTTACTCAACATTATTTCCTTCTGTAATGAAAAGGTGATTTGCTGGATGAATGATTTTTTACAATGGCTAACAAAAATTAATGGTGCTGTTACCAATAATATTGATGTCACCTTGCTGCAATGCTTGATTCTTTATTTTATCATTTTTGTATTGGTCGATTGGCTATCAACAAAACGTTACGCATCGCTTTTAGCATTCCTTAGCGGATATGCATTAATGTTAGTTGTAAGCTTAACGTATGAAATAAGTCGATTATAATTCACTCAGTTTGAAAGTTTCATTCACACGGATTCCTTTCTCTGTATTTTTTAAAGTGCAACATTCGTTAATCGCATCGTGCTCGAAAAATAATACATAGTCGTTAGCTACTGCTTCATTTAAGAATTTCGTTTTCTCATCTAAGGTTAACAACGGACGAGTATCATATCCCATCACATAAGGAATAGGAAGGTGAGCTGTCGCAGGTAATAAATCTGCCATAAAAACAATCGTTCTTCCCTTATACTCAATGCAAGGTAACATCATTGCATCCGTATGTCCGTACATGTATTTGATGTTGATACCTTCTGAAAACACATCTCCTTCTTGAATAAATTTCAGTTGACCAGATTCTTGAATGGGTAAAATATTTTCTTTCAGGAATGAAGCCTTTTCTCTTGCATTCGGCTTAGTTGCCCATTCCCAATGTTTTTCATTACTCCAAAACGTAGCATTTTTAAAAGCAGGGCGGAAACCATCTTTACTTGAATTCCATTCAATGCTACCACCACAATGATCAAAATGCAAATGCGTTAAAAACACATCGGTGATATCATCTTTTGAATATCCTAATGATTTAAGAGACGCATCCAACGAATCATTACCATGTAAGTAATAATGTCCAAAGAATTTATCGTCTTGTTTATTTCCAATTCCATTATCCACTAAAATCAAACGATTATTATCTTCAATTAAAAGGCAACGCATTGCCCAGGTGCACATGTTGTTTTCATCTGCTGGGTACGACTTGCTCCATAATGTTTTAGGCACAACGCCAAACATTGCACCTCCATCAAGTTTAAATAATCCCGTATTGATCGTATGTAATTGCATAAAATAAATTTTTGTAAAAGTATTTAATTGATTTGAATTCACCTCTTCACAAATCATTGTTATTAAGTAGGCTGGTTTGTTCGATTTTTATTTCATTGGAACAATAACTTTGAAATCAAATTTAGTTGTATGAGAATTCATTTTATCGCGATAGGTGGCGCTGCCATGCACAATTTAGCATTAGCATTATATAGTAAAGGATATAACGTCACAGGTTCTGATGATGAGATCAATGAGCCATCTAAAAGTCGTTTAGCGAGAGTAGGATTGCTTCCAGCAAGCAGAAATGGGTTGGTTTCCTGAAAAGATTACTGCGGATATCGATGCCATTATTTTAGGGATGCATGCGCGTATTGATAATCCAGAGTTGGTAAAAGCGAAAGAAATTGGACTTAAAATATTTTCTTATCCTGAATATTTATACGAGCAATCTAAAGACAAACGTCGTGTTGTAATAGGAGGAAGTCATGGTAAGACATCCATCACCGCAATGATTTTACATGTGTTGAGTGCTTGTAATATGCAATTCGATTATATGGTTGGATCGCAGTTAGAAGGTTTTGATACCATGGTGCGATTAAGTCATGATGCACCAGTGATTATTTTAGAGGGCGATGAATATTTATCGTCTCCCATCGATCGCCGACCAAAGTTTCATTTGTATCATGCAGACATTGCTTTGTTGAGTGGTATTGCATGGGATCATATTAATGTGTTTCCAACATTTGATAATTATGTAGAGCAGTTCCGAATTTTTGTCCGACAGCTACCTGCAAATGGAACATTAGTGTATTGCGAGAATGATGAGGAAGTAGTGAATGTGAGTAAAGAGACAAACGATACTGTAAAGAAATTACCGTATGCTATTCCTGCTCATGAAATACGAGATGGAATTACTTATCTACATACTGAATTAGGAGAAGTTTCATTAATGGTCTTCGGAAAACATAATCTGATGAACATCGAAGGCGCAAGAAATATTTGTAATGAAATAGGAGTGAGCGATGAACAATTTTATAAAGCTATTTCAACTTTTAAAGGTGCAGCTCGTCGATTAGAATTAGTATCCCGTAGTAACGAACGAATTGTATATAAAGATTTCGCGCATTCTCCTTCAAAGTTAAAAGCAACTATTGCAGCAGTGAAAGAACAATTTACAAATCGACGATTAGTTGCGTGCATGGAGCTGCATACATTCAGTAGTTTGAATGCGGCCTTTCTTGATGAATATGCAAACTCAATGGATTTAGCAGATGAAGCCATCGTTTATTTTAATGCACATACCATCGAGCATAAAAAGCTTCCACCAATAACAGTAGAGCAAGTGCGCAAATCATTTGCAAGAGAAGATATCATTGTAATTGATACAACAGAAGCATTAAAAAATCATCTTAATTCAATCCCTAAAAATGGCGATGTGATTTTAATGATGAGTTCTGGGACTTTTGATGGGTTAGATTTGAAACAAATTTAATTCGTTGTATAGAGGGATTTGATTTGTTATTTTTTGAAAATTAGCCAATAGATAATAAAAATTAGAGATTGTCAATAGGGTGGGCTTTTGCCACCTGTTGATAATTTTTTATATTTTATTTTATTTTATTTTATTATCTTCGATTACAAATCAGAACCTATGAAGAAAATCGTATTGCTATTTATAATGGTAGCAGCTATCTCCACTTTCTCAAAAGCACAGTCTATTTATTTCAATTTTACGAATGGAACGAATGGTCAATATCCGTTAATAGATGTACAGCATATTGACTTTTCTAATACCGATATGCAAATGCATTTAACCAACGGTACGCTTGTAAGCTGGAATACAACGGCCATCATAAGCTATAAATACTTGCCTTATATTACTTCTCTTTCAGAGGTGCCAGATATTACCATTAACATGGAAGTATCTCCTAATCCTTCCAGCGGTGATGTGCAAATTAAATACACATTGCCCGTACATCAGAACTTAGAATTGGCCATTTATGATTTACAAGGACAATTAATTGAGCAACGAAAAATAGGAGAGCAAGGATCTGGAAGCTATACGCAGTTGTGGCATTCCAATACGAAAGGAGTTTATGTAATTAAACTTTCTACGGAACAACAAGTAATCAGTAAGAAAGTGGTAATTCAGTAAAAATGGTGAGTATGAAAAAATACATATTGATTTTCTTTCTATTCACTAATTATAATTTGTTTGCGCAAACAAATATGAATATTTATTACACATTTGGTACTGTTTTGTCCATTCCGATTACGGATATTGACAGCGCATATTATAGCTACGATTCTAGCACTTGTCCACTTACTTTAATTGATACGGATGGCAATCTGTATAATACTGTTTTAATAGGGAATCAGTGCTGGATGAAAGAGAATTTAAAAACAACTCATTATAGTAATGGTACTAATATTACAACTGGATTAAGTAATTCTCAATGGATAGCATCTAGTAGTGGAGCATGTAGCGATTATAGCGACGATACCGCTATTGCTTACATTTATGGTAAATTATATAATTGGTACGCTATTGTTGATCCTGCCGGTTTATGCCCTGTGGGATGGCATGTGCCTGATACACGCGAATGGAACAAGTTAACAAAGTTACTTGATACAAATGCAGATACACTTTGTTTATCTTGCGCCCAGAGTTTAATTGCTGGTGGATTAATGAAGGAAGTGGGGAACTCGCATTGGACGAATAATCTTGGGGTTACCAATTTTAGTGGATTTACTGCCTTGCCTGGTGGATCTCGCGCTTCTACAATAGGAAATTATTTTGACTTATTATTTCAATGTTATTTTTGGACATCGACCTCATACTCATTGCAAAATGCATATTTTTATAACTTGCGTGCATCTGATACTAAATTATATAAGACAAACTTTGACAAGATCCAAGGAATGTCAGTTCGTTGTATAAAAGATTAAT
>JBDKGQ010000196.1:0-3806 GCA_039798145.1 Bacteroidota bacterium | reverse complement strand
CAATTATTGAAGAAGGATAAGCAGGCGATGGATGTTTATAAGGTGATGACGGAGTATATTATCAAAAATCAAAAATAGATATTCTTTGTAAGATGAGGGTTTAACCCATCCCTATAAAAACAATTAAATCCCCGCCAACACCTTCCTAACGCCATCCGTAGCCGTAGAACGTACGAGCGTGAAATCGTTGGCACCGTAGGGCAATTCTGATTTAGGGTCGATTAAAAATTTCTGTGTTGCTTTGCTCGCATAATGAACTAAACCTGCTGCAGGATAAACTTGCAAGGATGTACCAATCACAATAAAAACATCCGCCTCTATTGCAATCTCAATCGCTTTGTCCATCATTGGCACTTGTTCTCCGAACCAAACAATATGCGGACGTAATTGAAAACCTTTTTCGCAATGGTCGCCCCATTTTAATTCCCAATCTTGTAATGTATAAATTAATTCAGGATGCTCTGTACTGCGGACTTTCATTAACTCACCATGTAAATGAATTACATTCGTAGATCCTGCACGTTCGTGTAGGTCATCTACATTTTGTGTTATGACTGTTACTTGATGATTCTTCTCTAATTCTGCAATTGCAAGATGTCCGTCGTTAGGAACACATTCCATTAATTGCTTTCTACGCTCGTTGTAAAAACGTAATACTAATTCCGGATTTGATTGAAATGCTTCCGGAGTTGCGACTTCTTCAATTGCATGATTCTCCCAAAGTCCATCAGCATCGCGAAAAGTTTTTAATCCGCTTTCGGCACTCATTCCAGCACCTGTGAATACAACTATATTTTTCATTCGATAATTCTCCAATCGTCTTCAAAATGAAATCCACGTAATAAATCACCAATTGGCATTCGCTTTTTACCTGGCAATTGTGCTTCTAAAACATTAATAAATCCATCGGCTCCACTAATCTTTAAAAACGTTTTCCCATCTGTTACTAATTGATGAGTTAAAAACACGCCAGCCTCCTCTTTCTCCGATTTAAAAATCTTCATTGCAAAAATTGAATCGTCTGATTTTTGAAATTCGACAAATGCACCGGGATAAGGAGATAATCCTCGAATATGATTATGTATTTCAGCTGCTGTTTTTGAGAAATTCAATTTACAATCTTCTTTAAATATTTTAGGAGCATGTTTTAATTCATCAGTAGAATTAAAGAAAGAACTTTGAGGCATTGCTTCAATTTTTCCTTTTTCAATTTGCTGTACCGTCTTCAAAACAAGCGTTGCTCCTATTTGCATCATTTGATCATGCAACTCTCCTGCAGATTCATTTTCACCAATAGGAACTTCTTCTCTAAATATAATACTACCCGTATCAATTTCCTGCTGTAGAAAAAATGTTGTTAGTCCAGTTACTTTTTCTCCATTCATCACTGCGCGATTTATCGGAGCTGCACCTCTATATTGTGGCAATAAAGAACCATGTAAATTAAAAGTTCCTAATGGCGGCATCGACCATAACACTTCTGGCATCATGCGAAATGCTACTACAATTTGCAAATCGGCTTGCAGTGATTTTACCTCATCTAAAAACGATTGTGCTTTTAATTTTTCTGGCTGTAATACTTTTAATCCTTTGGACAAAGCATATTCTTTTACTGCGGAAAAAGTCAGTTGTTGACCGCGACCAGCAGGCTTATCCGGTGCTGTTACAACGGCTACTACATCATATCCGTTTTCGACTAATATATTCAAAGAAGGAACTGCGAATTCAGGAGTTCCGTAATAGATAATTTTCATTTTTTCAGATAAACTATTTCATTCACTTTAATTAATGGTCCGCCCATACAAACAGAAACACCACCTTTTATAAAACTAAACTTCACTCCTATTTTCAATCCATTTACTTTAACAGAATCAGGAAGCGTTGAAGGCTCATAGCGTTTGTTATTATGGTCAGCTAATAAAAACTGACATCCATCTACCTTACGGTTATCCAGAACCGTTACAATCGTATAACCTTGTTTTAAAAAATCAGATTCAATTGTTTTGGTTGATTTGCATCCAACCATAAAAAGAGTAAACAACAATAAGAGTTTTATTTTATCCATGGTTGTAGGCAATTTGATTCATTTTAGATTTCCATTTTCCAGAATAAAGATAACCAAAACAAAAAACAGTCATCAACGACCAATAGAGAATTTCAACCATCCACATTGATGAAGCAGTAGACTTCAGTACAAAAGAACAAATGAAAATATAGATTAGGTAAATAGAGATATTAACGATTTCTAAATTCATTGCAACACCAGTAGCACCCGTTCCGGAGAGGGAACTTAATTGAATCATTCCGACAGAAAATATCAAGGTAGAAATACAAATAATTGGAAAATCACGATAGGCTCCTTCAATTAATGAACTATCAGATGTGGTCAAATGAAATAACCAATCAGGATAGATTAAAATCAATCCAATAGTGACAACACCTACTATCAAACTAAACAATGTAATTCTTTTTACCAGTGACATTACCTGATCGGATTTATTTTGTCCAATTAAATTAGAGACCATTGTATTCGCAGCTTGAGAGAATCCCCAAATTGGTGTCATAAGCACCATGTAAATACTTCGTAAGACATTAGAAATTGCAAGCTCATGTGAACCCAAACGACCAATTAACACAAAGAAAATAAACCAAGCTACCATTGAAATCAAATGTTGAAATACAATTGGCAATGAAAGCATGGTAATTTGTTTCATCTGAAGTAAACTCACCGATTTAAACTTAAACAATCCGAATGCTTTAAATTCTTTATGCCAAAAAGTATAAGCGATTGCATACACTGCTGCGATTGTTTCTGCTAACGATGATGCTAGTCCACTACCTGCTACACCTAATGCAGGCGCGCCCCAATTACCTAAGGTAAACATGTAATTGAATACAATATTTAGCGACATCATTAAAAATGTAGAGTAACTAATGATACGTGTATAAGCAATACCAGTATAGAATGAACGTAAAGCTGTCAAAACCATCATGAACATCAAACTCCATGAACGTGTTTCAAGGTATTCACAACAATAAACAGCAACATCCTTTTCATTTACGAACATGGAAACCATCCAAGGTAAAAAGGAATATAGCACAATGATCATCAATGCGGCTATTCCTACCGTTAGTACAAGTCCGTTATCAAACACCTTATTAATTTCCTTATCCTGCCCTTCACCATTTCTACGAGCAATAAGAATCTGAATCCCTGTTCCGAATCCGAAGCCAATCATCACTCCGATAAAGTAGAATAATCCACCGAGCGCAGAAGCTGCCAATTGTGGTTCACCAAGGCGCGCAACAAATGCAACATCGGTAAAGTTAAAGGCGCGCAACAAATGCAACATCGGTAAAGTTAATAACAGCATTGGCTAGCGACCCAAGCATAATAGGCGCTGCAATTTGCCAGATAGTTAAGTAATCAGATTTAATCTTCATTCTTTGATAAAGAATAAATCATTTTATAGTGTGGAATATTCGCTTCATAAAACAAATCGCCAACAGCTTCAAAGCCATTACGTGCATACACATTCATGGCAGCTACCTGTGCGTGTAAGTAAATTAATTTTTCGAATGGAAGAACATCAGACAATACGTGTTTTACAAGTGCTCCTCCAATTCCTTTATTTCTAAATTCCGGCAATACAGAAAAACGTTCTAATTTAATTCCTTTATCCGTATGACGCCAACGCGAGGTAGCAGCTGGTTGATCATCAACAAAAACAAGATAATGTGTTGCTATGTACTCATGCTCATCATATTCCTCATCTCTATCTACATTTTGTTCTTCTACAAACACC
>JBDKGQ010000195.1:0-4132 GCA_039798145.1 Bacteroidota bacterium | reverse complement strand
TAATCCATACGATAGGTTACAGTAGCTTCAATCGATTTACTATTTCCAGGAGGCTCGATGTATTGCATGCGTTGATTAAACTTCACCTGAACACTATCAAAATAAATGGTTGTATCGCAATTAGTAGTGATGTCTGTTACTTGTGTCCATATTTTTTTCGGACGATACCCAGCTCCACTTTTTTCTTCGTAAGCGATATATAAGTTACTATTATCAGCACCACATGTTGCATTAAACTCGCCTTCTTGAAATCCAATATCACCATCACCATCTTTAATTGTAAAAACAAAATCAACAGCTGTATCAACCCCAGCTGCATCAGAATAAGTAATAAAATTATCGAATGAAACTTCTGGGGTAGTAGATAACGTTTGATCTTTTTTGCAAGATCCAATCATTAGAACAACAACAAAAATCGATAGAAAACATTTAAACATAATGCTAAAGTAATAATTTGAAATCAGACTACGATGGTTTGTAAATTAATGCGGATCTATCTTTGTTCCCTAATAAATCTTTTGCTGCCGTTTGAATGTCTTTTGCAGATACACTCTTCACTTTAGCTCTTATTTCATCCACCGATATAACAGAACCAAAATTTAAAAACGCTTTTGATCGTGATAACAATACACTTAATCTGTTCTCTTGCGCCATCATAATTTGTCCAAGCAATTGCTCACGATATTGCTGAAACAATTTATCGCCTAAAGGCTGATCACATAACTTCTTCAACTCTTGATTCGCCAACTTCAAAGTTTTTGTAAAATGCTTTTGATCTGTCGCGAAATACAAAAAGAAAATACCGGTATCACTATAAGTATGATAACCCGACTCAATCGTATATGTGAATCCGTATTTCTCTCGAACATTTAAATTTAATCGTGAATTCATGCCTGGTCCGCCTAATAAATTATTAAGCAACACCAATGTATAACGACGAGGATCATTTAAAGCATAAGCGGGGATTCCACTGATGTAATGCACCTGTGAAATCGACTTAGGAATTTCAACTTCTGATGATTGATATTTTTTAAAAGCGCCACGTTTAGGGATGGAGGTAGATGATTTTTTTCCACCAAAGAATTCTTCAGCAAGTGAGACTGCCTTTTCTAAACCAATTGATCCACTCACTGAAAAAACCGTTACCGATGGATGGTAATTTCGTTTTATAAAATCAGTAATGCTTTTGCGTTTAAATGAACGCAACGACTTTTCAGTACCTAATATCGGATGTCCTAATGAATGACCTTTAAAAACCTGCCCTTCAAAATCATCAAAAATCTGCTCATAAGGAGTATCCTGATAAGAATGAATTTCATCAATAATTACATCTTTTTCTTTTTCTATTTCTTTCTCAGGAAAAGTTGAATTATGAAAAATATCCGCGATTAATTCTACCGCACGAGACAAATATTGATTCATTACTGATGCATGCAAACAAGTTTCCTCTTTGGTAGTGTAAGCATTTAAATCTCCTCCAATAACTTCTAGTCGATTTAAAATATGATAGGACTTTCTATTCTTAGTTCCCTTGAATAAGCAATGCTCAATGTAATGCGCGAGTCCTTCTTCATTCTTGCCCTCATCGCGTGTACCCGCCTTCACCATTACGGCAACGTGAGAGACTACCGCTGTTGGATGATGTTCGTATAAAACTTTTAATCCGTTTTTGAGAATAACGGTTTCGCTATTTAACATGTACAAACTTACTTAAGAGTGGTGAATATTCCATCGAATTTAGAAATTCTTGCCCCCGAATTTTACCTTTGCGTGAACAAAACACCGATAGCTTTGTTTATTTGCTTTAATTATCTATGAAAAAACTATTCTTCGCTTCATTATTTCTTCTTTCTAGCATCATTACCTTCGGACAAGAATGTAAGGTAACAGGGATGATCACCAACGCTATTTCAAACGAACCTATACCATACGCTGTGGTAGTTTTGAAGAATGGAGCATCGGTAACAAGTACAACATCTGATACCCTCGGGAATTATTTATTAAAAATAGACAAGCCAGGAACCTATAATATTGAAGTGATCTTAACAGGATTTATCAAGCAATCTGTTTTTGAAGTCATCATGCAGCCCAATAAAACAGCAATTGTGAATGTTGCGTTAGAAGAGGACGTAAAAAAATTAAATGAAGTCGAGATTACCGCACCTGTTTTTATCAAAAGAGAAGAAAGTCCTGTTTCAGTACGTACCTTAGGTGTTGCGGAAATCAAGCGTAATCCTGGTGGAAATAGAGATATTTCAAAGGTTATTCAATCGTTGCCTGGAGTAGCATCAATTCCTACTTTTCGTAATGACCTTATCGTTAGAGGTGGCTCATCCAATGAAAATCGTTTTTATCTTGATGGAATAGAAGTACCAAACATCAATCACTTTGCAACGCAAGGCGCATCAGGCGGACCTGTTGGAATGTTAAATGTGGATTTTATTCAGGATGTAGATTTTTACTCAGGAGCCTTTCCTGCGAATAGAGGAAACACGATGAGCTCGGTATTAGATTTCAAATTTAAAGATGGCAGAAATGACAAACCATTTTATTCGCTCACACTAGGTGCGAGTGATTTGGCTACTGTGTTTGATGGACCCATTTCAAAAAACTCAACATTGATTGCGTCTTATCGTCGCTCGTATTTACAGTTTTTATTTAGCGCATTGGGATTACCTTTTCTACCTATCTATAATGATTTTCAATTCAAGTACAAGATTAAACCAGACACCAAAAATGAATTTACTTTTATCGGTTTAGGAGCCTTTGATAATTTCAAATTAAATCTTGATGCAAACGAAACAGACGAACAAAAGTATTTACTAGGCACTCTTCCAGCCTATCAACAATGGAATTATACGATTGGTGGATCTTATCGCCATTATTCTAAAAATCGTTTTACTACGATTGTATTAAGTCGCAATCATTTGAATAATTCAAGTAATAAATATGAAAACAACGACTTGACTTTATCAGCAGGTAAAATATTAGATTATCAATCATCGGAAATTGAAAACAAAGTCCGCATTGAAGAAACAGTTCGCATTCAGAATTGGAAAATCAATTACGGAATGGGTATCGAAGATGCGAATTACACGAACAGCACTTTTAACAAACTACCGAATAACATTACGATAGATTTTAACTCTGCTATCAATTTTCAAAAATACAGTGGCTTTGGACAAATCAGTAAAACATTTGCTAAAGCGAATACAACCGTTTCCTTCGGAACAAGAATAGATGGAAATAATTACGGAAGTAAAATGAAGAATCCATTGGACCAATTTTCTCCTCGTATTTCATATTTCATTAACTACAAGAATTTATAAATCATTTAACTTTAACGCAAGCAGCGGGATTTATTATCAACTACCTGCCTATACCATCTTAGGATTTAAGAATAACGTTGGCGCATTTACGAATAAGAATATTCCTTACATCCGCAATAAGCAAGTTGTAGCAGGATTAGAATATCTATCGAATAAAAACATCCGCATCACGGTAGAAGGATATTATAAACTATATGAAAATTATCCTTTAAACTTAATCGATTCAATTAGCATCGCTAACCAAGGAAGCGACTTTGGAGTAGTGGGAAATGTACCAGTTGATGCAAACTCTAAAGGCAGAGCTTATGGAGTCGAGTTATTAGTGCAACAAAAGTTGTATAAGAATTTCTACGCATTACTTGCATACACGTATGGCAAGAGTGAATTCACTAATGGCGACGATAAATATGTCGCATCAGGCTCCGACTTCCGTCACACATTAAGTTTAACAGCTGGAAAAATATTCAAGAAGAATTGGGAAGCAGGAGTGAAATTCAGAATGAGTTCAGGTGCACCTTACACTCCGAACAATTATGCAGCGAGTGCATTGATTTCAAATTGGTCAGTAGCGGGACAGGCTATCCGCGATTATAGTTTACTTAATACAGGAAGGACAAATACATTTACACAATTAGACATTCGTGTTGACAAGAAATACTTCTTTAAAAAGTCGGCTTTGAATTTTTATTTAGACATTCAGAATTTCTTAAATCAGAAGACTTTTTTCAACCCGTATTTAACAGTAGTGCGTGATACGAATGGATCTCCTGAAATTGACCCTGACAAACCAGACTCTTATAAAT
>JBDKGQ010000194.1:0-3396 GCA_039798145.1 Bacteroidota bacterium | reverse complement strand
TTTGCGTGTAACTGATATTTCTGAAACACATACTTGTCGCCTTGCAAAATACGTTCGTAAACGCTTACATCGTAAGGGTGTTTTTACAGGTATTAAAGCGGTCTTTTCCGATGAGCATATCGTAAAAGAATCACTGATAAAAACAGACGGAACGAACTTCAAAAAATCGGCCTACGGAACAATCTCCTATCTGCCGGCTACTTTCGGAGCTACTTGTGCATCGGTGGTTTTAAGAGCGTTAACAGGACAGAAAGTATAGTGGCTTTTATTTCCTAAATTTACACTCTATTTTAACGAATGAAATTTACTCTTCAACATAGCGATCCTCAATCAAAGGCGCGTGCTGGTTTACTTGAAACTGCGCATGGTGTGATTGAAACGCCCATCTTCATGCCTGTTGGGACAGCAGGGACAGTTAAAGCCGTTCATCAACGTGAATTAAAAAATGATATTCAAGCGCAAATCATTTTAGGTAATACCTATCATCTTTACTTACGGCCAGGGACATCCGTTCTTGAAGCTGCGGGTGGTTTGCATAAGTTTATGAACTGGGATGGTCCTATCTTGACGGATAGCGGTGGATTCCAGGTTTTCTCGCTTTCAGGTATTCGTAAAATTAAAGAAGAAGGTGTTCAGTTTAGTTCGCATATTGATGGCTCTAAACATTTGTTCACGCCAGAAAGAGCAATGGATATTCAACGAAGTATTGGTGGTGATATCATCATGGCTTTCGATGAATGTACTCCCTACCCTTGCGAATATGCTGAAGCAAAAAAATCGATGGAGTTAACGCATCGTTGGTTAACGCGCTGCTGCGATCACTTTGATAATACGAATTCGCTTTATGGATATGAGCAGAATTTATTTCCGATAGTTCAAGGAAGCACCTATAAAGATTTACGTAAGCAAAGTGCAGAATTTATTGCATCTAAAGAAAGAGCTGGAAATGCAATCGGTGGATTGTCCGTCGGAGAACCTGCTGAGATGATGTATGAAATCACTGATCAAATAACCGATATTCTTCCGAAGGATAAACCGCGCTATTTAATGGGAGTTGGAACACCTGCAAATATTATTGAAGGGATTGCACTCGGTGTAGATATGTTCGATTGTGTAATGCCTACGCGTAACGCTCGCAACGGAATGTTGTTTACAAAGAATGGTATTATCAATATCCGTAACGAAAAATGGAAATCTGATTTCTCTCCTATTGAAGAAGATGGTGCTACTTATGTTGATACGTATTATTCGAAAGCGTACTTGCGTCATTTGAATTCGAATAATGAAATGCTCGGAGCTCAAATTGCATCCATTCATAATCTAGGATTTTATTTATGGTTAGCGAAAGAAGCAAGAAAGAGAATTATCGATGGAACTTTCTCTGAATGGAAACCTGTCATACTTGAAAACATCACGCGACGATTGTAATGATGAAAATGAAAATAATCGACCGCTATATTATCAGAAAGTTCTTAGGGACTTTCTTTTTTGCGTTAGGGTTAATTATTTTGATTGCTATTGTTTTTGATATTTCTGAAAAGATTGATGACTTCATTGAGAAGGAAGCACCGTTTAGAGCGATTGTATTCGATTATTATTTAAACTTCATTCCTTACTTCGGAAATTTATTTAGTCCGTTGTTTGTTTTTATCTCCGTTATTTTCTTCACTACTCGGATGGCGAATCTTACAGAGATTGTGGCCATTTTAAGTAGTGGTGTTAGCTTTAAACGATTGTTAGTTCCTTATATGATTGGAGCCACAGTCATTACTTGTATTTCACTCTACTTGAACAATTATGTTATTCCGCATTCTAATTCGACAAGAATAGCTTTTGAAACGAAGTATATCAAGAATCCTTTCGTCTATAAAAATCGCCATGTGCATCGTCAGATTGCGCCTGGTGTATTTATTTATTTTGATAGTTACAATAATGTCGATAAGGTTGGTTATCAGTTTTCGATGGAAAAGATTGAAAATGGTAAAATGATTTCTAAGTTAATGTCGGAAAGAATAATCTGGGACAGTACTAAAACGAAATGGAAGGTGGAGAATTATTTCATTCGTTCGATTGATGGTATGAAGGAAACAATCAAATCAGGTTATCAAATCGATACTGCTCTTGCTTTTAAACCAGATGAGTTTAATCGTCGATCAAATTACATTGAAACGATGGACTCTTACGAGCTAAAGAAATACATAGAAGAAGAAACGCAGCGTGGTTCTGAAGAAATTCCTTTGTATCAGGTTGAATTATATCGCAGGACATCTTTCCCGTTTGCAACATTTATTTTAACCTTGATAGGCGTATCATTATCGAGTAAAAAGGTACGCGGCGGAATTGGAATGCAAATCGGATTAGGTATCCTTTTAAGCTTTACTTATATTATGTTCATGCAAATCAGTCAAACATTCGCCACTAACGGTAATATGTCACCGTTATTAGCAGTTTGGATTCCAAACATCTTCTTTTCTATGGTTGCATTGTACCTTGCTAAAAAAGCAATGCAATAGATTACTCGTAAATTTTAATAGTATTGTAAAGCGTATCTCTTTCAACAGGTGTTCTTCCAGCTTGTCTGATTAAATCAATTAACTCATCTGTAGAAAGTGTTGGATTCTGCTCTTCTGATCCTGCCATCGAATAAATCTTTGTTGAATCATCGATCGTTCCATCTAAATCATCTACACCAAATGATTGTGTAAGTTGTGCAGAGCTTCTTCCTAACATTGGCCAGTATGCTTTTACATGATCAAAATTATCAAGATAAATTCTGGCTATAGCATATACTTTTAAATCTTCAATCAAAGAAACTTCGGGCACATGACTCATATCATTATCGGAGTTTCTAAACTTTAAAGGAATAAACGTTTGAAATCCTTTTGTCTTATCTTGTAATTCACGCAAACGTCGCATATGATCTACACGATGTGCATAGGTTTCTATATGTCCGTAAAGCATCGTACAATTACTACGAATGCCGCACTCGTGTGCTGTTTGATGGATTTCTAACCATTTCGCTGAATCACATTTGTCGCCAGCAATTTCTAATCGAGTTGCCTCATCAAAAATCTCGGCTCCTCCTCCTGGAATTGAATTCAATCCTTTAGAAATTAGATATTCCATTCCTTCCTTCGTCGACATTTTCGCTTTGCGGAACATATAATCTAATTCCACTGCCGTGAAAGCTTTGATGTGTAAATCGGGACGATGATTTTTAATTTGCGATAATAACTCTCCAAAAAATGTTGCATCCATTTTCGGATGAACACCACCTACAATATGCACTTCTGTAATTGGAACTCCATCGTATGCTTTTACTTTATCCAACATCTGATCGATGGTCATTTCCCAACCTGCTTCTTTGTGTTTGTATTCTTGTGAGTAGGAACAAAA
>JBDKGQ010000193.1:0-3397 GCA_039798145.1 Bacteroidota bacterium | reverse complement strand
AATAAAGACGATAAATAACCAAAAAGGGCCCAAAATGGGCCCTTCACATCAATCCGAAAAGAATGGGAATGGATTTGGCCGAAGCCTCGATGTTAATTCAAATCTACGATTCCTTTTCTATAGTGGCAACTTATTTCACATAAAAAAAGGCCACCTAATTGGCGACCTTTTACTATTCGTTTAATCGAGGATTATTTTACGTGACCCCAGTTTTCACCGCTTTTAATACGGTATAACTGCATTTCACTGATCTCGAAATGCTCAGCAATCTCACGCATTGTTCTCTTGCGATTTTTGCTGTTGATCATTTCTTTAATCTTGCGAACAACACCTTCTGTTAACTTATGACCTTTCTTACGGTTGATAGAACGGTATGCTAATACAGCAGGACTCTTTTGCTGATGTGCTTCCATTTCTTCTTTAGTTGCCCAACGAAGGTTTTTAACCGAGTTATCTTCTTTGTTATAGTTTAAGTGAATAACATATACCTTTTTGCTACTTCTGTTAGCGATAAAAGCTTCTGCCACTAAACGGTGAATAAACAAAGTAAGGTTTTCTCCTGCTGGTTTTAACTTCAATGTTGGATAACCACCCATCAGCGTACCACGCAAAAGAGTTCCATCCATTACATTAGTTTTAAAACTTGCTAAACGACCACGGTCGGAAACAGCATACTTGAAACGGAAGTCGCCGCTATCTAATTTAACGGTTTTCCATTTTTCATTTTTCAATGACTTAATCATAGGTTATGTTTTAATACGAATCTAAATTATTGAAAAAAACTATATAACGACCAAATTTTTTTGATTATTTCGTTATAACGTGCCCTTTACCCTCGTAAATCTGTCCTTTTACCCGATAATCTGAGGGCTTTGTCCAAGTCTTAACAATGCCACGCATCGACTTTTGTAAATTGTAATCACTAACAACTACATTATGTTCAACTCAGGATTCCCTTCTCGCAAAAGCGATCGTTACTTCCGCAATTACAAGGTTCAGCAGTCGTTGAATTTTATCAAACGATTTGTATTTAAAATTCCAACCTTGAAGCCTATCGCAATAAAATCGAACAATACTAACGCTACCCGTATACGATGAAAAAGAAAAACAAAAATACACACGACCGATTAAGTCCAGTAAGCAAGGCCTTTGTTTTAATCATTGGCTTAATCACAATTATTAGCATGTTGCTCATGCCCGCTGGAAATATGAAGCAAGGTGGTAATGGGGGTGGGATTTCGGCCACGTTAAAAAAATAACGGTCCCTGATCCCGACGCCTCGGGACTCGAAGGGATGTTATTTTTTTATTCTTCTTTTCACTCCAGCCGTGAGGGCTCCAACTTTTTTCTTTAGCAAAAAAAGTAGGCAAAAATGCCACCGCTGTAAAATTATTACTGAGTTTCCTACGTGCGCAACGGAAATAATCGAACTCGCCATGTAGGAAAAGTCCTACATGTCTCAAACACCGCTTATTTCTAATCGTTGCTTACTTCATCAACTTTTAACCGTAATAATTTTAAGGCGGACTTTTTAATCTATCAAAGGCATTGATATAAGAAAAATCGGCCTCAGTTTATTCGGTTTTTGACGAAGGGAAAATTGCGTTAAACAAATTTAGAAGTTCCGAGCCAACGAGGAAATCACTGAATTTGTAGCAATTTTATCGAGGAAAAAATTTGCCTGCAAAAGAATAAAGTGAGGTGTAGTGTGATTACTCTACTACACCCTACTTTTTCTTTGGTTCTTTCATTTTGTGTCAAGACAAAAGAAAGAACTTACCTAAATTTAAAATTAAGCAACTAATAAATTTAGAACTAGAAATCAATTTCTGATAGAATCAAACTTTGCAAATTGTAAGTGTTTCATCAATTTCATGAAATGAAAATAAAAAATATGAATATTATTTTGCAATCTCTCTACATATCCTTTGCTTTGCAACATGAAACGAATCGCCATTTTCGCATCAGGGAAGGGAAGTAATGCAGATAGCTTATGTTCGCATTTAGTGAACCATGCTTCTATTGAAGTAGCGTTGATATTATCTGATCGAAAAGAAGCAGGTGTTTTTGCTGTTGCTGAAAAGCATCATGTGCAAGCGATTTATTTGAACAAAGAATTATTAATTCATCCCGAACAAGTAGTAGCACTATTAAAAGAATATCACATTGATGTGTTAGTGCTTGCTGGATATTTGAAGTTAGTACCTCATGAGTGGATTGCTAATTACCCAGGAAAGATTTTCAATTTACATCCTGCGTTATTACCGAAATTTGGAGGGAAAGGAATGTATGGAATGCATGTACATCGCGCGGTGGTAGCAGCAGGCGAAACAGAAACGGGCATCACTATCCACGAAGTAAACGAACATTACGACGAAGGCAAAATACTTTTCCAGGCACGCACTGCCGTTGAACCTACCGACTCACCCGAACGCGTAGCCGAAAAGATTGCTGCGTTGGAGAAAGAGCATTTTGCGAGGGTGGTTACAGAGGTGGTGGAAGGCTTGCTTTGTAAGTGATAGTCTGCTTGAAAAGCATAGAAAACCAATAGGTGATTTTTTGAAGTATATACCTGCTTAATGTCCAAGTAGAACCCTTCGGTTTGGATTTTCGACAAAAATGAGGGATTATTGGTTTGGATTTTCGACAAAAATGATGTAATATTGGTTTGGATTTTCGACAAAAATTGCATGTATTTAGTAAGAAATATTGATAACCAGTTAATTAAATGGAAAACGGAGACCAACCGTAAGCCTTTGCTGTTAAGAGGTGCTCGGCAGGTAGGAAAAACCAGTGCTGTTAAGCGGCTTGGGGAGCAATTTAAGCACTTTGTTTATATCAATTTTGATGAAAACACTGCTTATCATCAACTGTTCAATCAGGATTACTCGATAGAAGAAATCTGCCAACAACTAGAACTATTAACCAATACTCCTATTCATGCTGGTGAGACCTTACTTTTTCTAGATGAAATACAATCGTGTTTACCTGCACTAAAATCGCTTCGTTATTTCTATGAAAAACTACCAGCGCTACACGTAATTGCAGCAGGCTCATTGCTTGAATTTGCACTTGCCGAACTACCTTCGTTTGGTGTTGGTAGAATTCGTTCTTTGTTTATGTACCCAATGTGCTTTTCAGAATTTCTAAATGCAATGGGAGAAAATAATCTTTGTAATCATCTGCTCGAACACGATATTAAAACTTCTTTGCCTGATAGCATCCACGATAAACTAATTGCTTTATATAAAGTTTTTTTATTGATTGGAGGAATGCCGGAAGTGGTACGAACCTATGTACAGAATAAAAGTTTATTGGAGGTACAAACCATTTTAAACGATTTACAACTATCTATTCAGGATGACTTTGCTAAATACAAAACAAAGGTTCCTTCCTC
>JBDKGQ010000192.1:0-3680 GCA_039798145.1 Bacteroidota bacterium | reverse complement strand
TGCTACGTTGTATTCACCAACTAAAATAGGACTATCCCAAATTAAATCTCCCGTAATACTATCTAACGTAAATGAGTTGTTGGCTGCAGGATAAGAGAATGTTGGAATTACTTGTCCTCCCAATCCTTTGCATTTCACTAACTCATACGACAAACTATCGCCATCGGGATCAAATGCATTTGGGTTGTGAAGGAATATTTGTCCTACAGCTCCATTGTCAATTGGTGGCTGTAATAAGTTCGGAGAACTATTGTTTAAAATTGCTTTTAAAATTGCTGGAGAGATGACCAACTTTGTTTCAACGTAAAATGCGATGTTCACAGAGCCGGGCATATTGACTACATCGGCATTTCTGTTTTCATCTAAAAAATACATCGTATAACTGCCACTTCCAGGATAAGTATGCGTGCCTACATAAATATTTTTCTGAATATCAGGACCAACATTGGGAGTAATACTCTGACGAGGAATCGTATCTCTTGTTCCATCGCCCCACCAGAATTCTAATTCAGGTCGGTCGGCAGGACTTGATGACTTCGTATAAGTAACAATTTTTACTTCGTAGAATAAATTGGAAATTTTGCGATAAGTAATTTCACCTGCACGATTATGCGTTGCATAAAGCATCGATGAAATCAAACAGAAGGAAACAATGAAAAAGAGCTTTAGTAGACGCACAAGGAAAGGTGTTTTGTTATGACTAAATTAGTAATTTATCACTTGTTGTTCAATGGTCGCTGGAATTTCTCTGTATTCGTACTGCTGATTACGTAATTGCGGTTCAAATCCTGCTTCGCGAATTGCTTCCTGAATTCCGTTGGATGTAAATCGATGTGGAGCACCCGCAGCAGAAACCACATTTTCTTCAATCATGATAGATCCAAAATCATTAGCCCCTGCATGTAAACATACCTGCGCAACCGCTTTCCCAACTGTCAACCACGAAGCCTGAATATTTTTAATGTTTGGCAACATAATACGACTCATCGCAATCATACGAATGTATTCATCGCCTGTTACCTCATTTCTAACTCCTCTCACTTTTTTCAACAACGTTCCCTCATCTTGAAAAGGCCACGGAATAAAGGCAATAAATCCTTTAGCAAATTCAGGTTTTTCAGATTGCACCTGACGAAGTAAAGCAAGGTGTTCAAAGCGCTCTTCAATTGTTTCTACGTGACCAAACATCATCGTTGCTGATGTTGTTAATCCTAATTGATGCGCAGCACGCATCACATCCAGCCATTCACGTCCTGAACATTTTCCTTTCGAAATAATTCTTCGAACACGGTCATTTAAAATTTCTGCTCCTGGACCTGGAAGAGAGTCTAATCCCGCTTCCATCAATGTTTGTAAAACGTAAGTGTGAGACTTTCCTTCTAGCTTAGCAATATGTGCAATTTCTGGTGGCCCTAGTGAATGTAGTTTCACCGTAGGGAACATCTTTTTTAAATCGCGAAATAGCTGAGAATAATAAGCCAATCCTAAATCAGGATGGTGGCCTCCCTGAAGTAATAATTGCTCTCCTCCATAACGGAAGGTTTCTTCAATCTTTACTTTGTATTGCTCTAGCGTGGTAATGTATGATTCAGCATGTCCTGGAATACGATAAAAATTACAAAACTTGCAGTTCGCGAGGCAAACATTGGTTGTATTTAGATTACGGTCAATGATCCAGGTTACTTTGCCATCGGGCTTCTGTATTTTTCGAAGTTCATTCGCCACATACATCAATTCAGCAGTGGGAACTGTTTCAAATAAGAACTTTCCCTCTTCTACAGACAGAAATTCGAAGTTTAAGGCGCGTTTTAGCAATAAGTCACTGTTCATCTCTTCGCAATCGGTTATTAATTAACAATCATTCTTTAAAATAAAAACTAAACAATGCTTATATCCTTTTGGTTTCACATTCACATTGTTTAATTTCAACCGCTCAAAGTTATACTATCTTATGCATATTACCATAGCACAACAAAACACTGCGCGTAAAACAGAACATTTAATCGCACTTGTTTCAACTGAAAAGGAAATCCCTAGCGATCAGTTTTCTAAAGAAGAAATGTCTTACATCCGAAAGGAAATGAAAGACAAGAAAAAGCAGATCGTGATTAACCAATACAAGCGATTAGCAATAGTTCAGGTTTTAACGAATGCTGATGCTACGGATTATGTGAATATGGAAGCGAGTCGTAAGGCGGGAGCTACACTTAGTGCGCGTGTAAATGCCGCTAAAGCAAGTCATGTGACTATTTCTTCCAACTTAAATAACGAAGTTGTGTTAGCTTTTGCAGAAGGTTTAGCACTTTCCAACTATCAGTTTTTGAAGTATAAAACGAAGGCATCTTCAGAAAAGAACTCGTTGAAGACAATTGGTATTCACCATAAGGCAATAACAAAATCAGAAATCGATTATTTGAAAGCTGTTTGTACGGCGGTTTATAAGTCGAGAGATCTGGTTAACGAGCCGCCTAATTTTTTAACGGCTGTTGAATTAGGAAATCAATTCATGAAAATGGGTAAGGAAGCTGGTTTTTCTGTTACCGTTCTTGATAAAGAGGAAATCACGAAGATGAAAATGGGTGGATTGCTATCTGTAAATCTTGGTAGTATTGATCCTCCAACTTTTACCATTATGGAGTACAAGCCTGCAAATGCAGTGAATAAAAAACCATATGTTTTAGTAGGTAAAGGAGTGGTTTATGATACAGGTGGTATGAGCTTGAAGCCAACGCCGAACTCAATGGATTCGATGAAGTGCGATATGGCAGGTGGTGCAGCAGTTGGTGGTGCAATGTATGCTATCGCGAAAGCAAAATTGCCAGTGCATGTTATTGCTTTAGTTCCTGCAACAGATAATCGTCCTGATGGAAATGCATATGTTCCTGGCGATGTAATCACGATGATGAGTGGTAAAACAGTGGAGGTGTTAAACACAGATGCAGAAGGTCGTTTGATTTTAGCTGATGCATTGCATCATGCGAAGAGCTTGAAGCCTGAATTAGTATTAGAATTTTCAACGTTAACAGGAGCAGCAGCAGCAGCAATTGGTCAGTACGGAATTGTATCAATGGGAAAAGTTGATGATGCTACACGTGCAGAATTAGAAATTGCTGGTAACAATGTTTATGAGCGTCTTGCAGAATTTCCAATGTGGGATGAGTATGACGATTTGTTAAAGTCGGATATAGCAGATTTGAAAAATATTGGCGGTCCTTATGGTGGAGCAATTACTGCTGGAAGATTTCTATTGAATTTTACAGATTATCCGTACATGCATTTTGATATTGCAGGGCCTGCATTTATAAAAGGTAACGATAGCTATAGAGGTAAAAACGGAACAGGAACAGGAGTACGATTAATAGTTGAGTTTATAAAGAATAGAGTTAAATAATTTAAAATATATTTTTATGAGTCATGATGGTGAAGGTAAAGTGCGCATTGGAATAACGCTCGGAGATGTGAATGGAGTAGGGCCTGAAGTGGTTATGAAAGCACTTTCAGATAATCGATTGTTTCAAACAATTACGCCTGTCATATATGGTTCATCGAAGGTGATTTCTCATCATCGTAAGGTTTTAAATATTCAGGAGTTTAATTACAATACTGTTAAAAGTATTAATGAAGTTATTCCGAGAAAGATTAACGTAATTAATTGCTGGGAAGAAGAATTGAAAATTGAA
>JBDKGQ010000191.1:0-3421 GCA_039798145.1 Bacteroidota bacterium | reverse complement strand
GTTGCTGATTTTCATGATAAAGAAACCTTTGCTTATGCTGATGGAAAATGGACCGTGAAAGAAGTTCTGCAACATATCATCGATACAGAGAGAATTATGGCTTATCGTGCGTTGCGCTTTTCAAGAAAGGATGCGACTGAGCTTCCAGGATTTGATGAGAATGTTTACAGTGATCATTCTTTTGCAAACCAGCGTCCGATGCAAGATATTTTAGACGAATTAGTTTTAATGCGCAAATCTACCATCGCACTTTATCAATCGTTCAACGAAGAGCAGTTACTGTTTTTAGGAACCGCTAACGGAAATAAAAATTGTGCAGCTACTATCGGATTTTTTACCATCGGTCATGCGCTGCATCACTTGAATGTCATACACGAACGATACGGAATAAATTTCCGATATTCGCAGCAATGAATACAACATCAATTGCAGTAATTGGAGGTGGAAGCTGGGCCACAGCCCTTGTGAAAATTGCATCTAATAATGTGAATGGCGTTCATTGGTGGATTCGTAATGAAGAGTCCGTTGCGTTCATTCATCGTTATAAGCATAACCCCAATTATTTAAGTGATGTTGAACTGAATTTAGAAATTGTTCGACCTTCATCTTCCATCAAAGAGGTTATTGCAACTTCCGATATAATCATCCTTGCAGTGCCTGCTGCTTTCTTAACAAAAGCACTCGAAGGATTAACAAAAGAAGATTTTAAAAACAAAACGGTCTTCTCTGCCATCAAAGGAATCGTACCCGAGAAATTTCAAATTGTGGGCGATTATATGCATAACACTTATGATATCCCTTTTGAAAATATTGGTGTTATCACAGGTCCTTGTCATGCAGAGGAAGTAGCTCTTGAAAAACTTTCTTACTTAACCGTTGCTTGTCCAAATGCAGCAAAAGCAGAAGCAATGGCGAGCCTTTTAAAATGTCGTTATATACAAACCATCACGAGTGATGATATTTTCGGAACAGAGTATTCAGCAGTATTAAAAAATATCATGGCAATTGCTAGTGGTATTTGTCATGGAATCGGATACGGAGATAATTTTCAAGCGGTATTAATTTCATCAGCTATTCGTGAAATCAAACGATTTACAGAAGCTGCGCATCCTATTCAACGCGACATTAACGACTCTGCCTACCTTGGTGATTTATTAGTAACGTGTTATTCGCAATTTAGTCGTAACCGCACCTTTGGATCAATGATCGGTAAAGGCTACTCCGTAAAAAGTGCGCAACTCGAAATGAATATGATTGCAGAAGGTTATTATGCTGTTGCTTGTATTCATGAAATCAATAAAACTTTAAAAGCGGATATCCCTATCTGTGAGGCCGTTTATAATGTGTTGTATGAAAAAATCAGCGCACGCCTAGAGATGAAATTACTCTCAGAAAAATTAGGTTGATTTATTTTAACACCATTCGTACTCCTGCCTGATAACTTCTACCGGGCATTGGTCGGTATTTTACTATCTCATACTTTTCATCAGACATGTTTTTGCATCCTGCATAAAATTGCAAAGTACTCTTTTTAATTTCCATCAAATAACTCAACGAAACATCCTGCAATAAAAAAGGATTTGTCCATGATGAATTATCACTCGTTGCAAAACTATATCCTGCATAGCTTCCATAATAATTCAATTGAAAATTCTTATAAGCATACGTCATTCCCCATTTATAAATTTCATGTGGCGTATAAATTTTGTTTCTAAATTCAACGCTTGCCGAAGATTGTTTTACGAGGTAATTTCCGTAGGAAGTATTTATCCATCCTGATAAATTAGACTTTTCTCCTTTGCGTGTGAGTTGTGCAAATACACGAACACCTTTCGATCGACTTTCATTTACATTCTGCGCGAAATAAAATCCCATATCACTTGGAGACCACAAAATCTCATTCTGCATCAACGTATAAAAACCAACGGCCTGAAGCTGACAAGTCCATTTTTCTTTCTTCTCGGATAATTCAAAACCTGCGGAATGATTCCATCCTTTCTCTGTTTTGATATTCAGATTTCCTCCTGGTTGCCAGTATAAATCGTTGAGTGTGGGATTACGATAGAGGCGAGAAATATCTAATAATGCTGAAAGGTTTTTATAGATCTTCGCTTTGACATCTAAAGAGGGAATCAACAAGTTATACTCTTGATTATACAAACTACTTCTCTTTGATAATGATGCATACACTTTCTCTGTTTCATAAGTGGTTTTTATAATCAAATTAACCGTATGTATCGTTTGCTTTTGTTGATAGGCGTCTGTAAAGGCTTCTGTATAATTATAATTCAATCGATAACTGCTCTTCCAGTTTTTTCTTGATTGATGTTCGACATAAAAATCACTTTGGATAGAACTTGATCTACTTTTTTCATCTAACGGAATTAAGGAATCAATGAATCTAATTTTATCATTTGTATAACCTACATTCCAGATTAGATTTATTTTACTCGTTTGTTTATTCCAAGTTAATGCCGTTCGAATCGCTTCATCATTTTGTTTTTGAGCAGATTTGCTTTGTAATAAACTTCCTGGAATCTGATACTCATTTTTCAAGTACCAGGCATGAACCGACAAATTATTTTTAGCATCACCTATTTGTAAATCTTGCGAGAATCCTTGCTGGTTCAACGCTGCATTTTGTTGCTGCCTTGTTCTTCCGTATAAGTCTTGAAAAGGATAATCGTTTTTATTCTGCTGGAAGTATGCACGAGTTGTAATTTTTATTCCTTCTGTTCCATAATGGGAGGCAACGCCTAATTGTTGCGAACGAAATGATCCAATACCCATTACTAACTCTGTTGCATATCCGTCAATTGACTTTGGCTGCGATAATAACTGTATACTTCCTCCAACAGAAGCATTTCCCTGTGTTGCTCCATTTCCTCCATACTGCACTTGTGCCTGATCGAATAAAAAAGTAGGAATTAATGAATAATCATACAAGCCCAACATCGGATTATTCAAAAGCAATCCGTTCCAGAGCAAGGATGTTTGCGATGCACTACTGCCACCTATTGATACAGTTGCTACTCCTCCCGGACTATTTGTTTTGATAAATACATTTCCCTCACGACTTAATTGTTCAGCGAGAGAAGAAGAAAATAATTTTGTAATCGGCGTTGTATCTAACTTTTGCGAAATAACACCTGGTTCTGAAGCTGTGGGTTTGTATCCGTTAATCTCCACCGACTTTAACTGAAAAATGCTATCGCGCATTTGCGCATGCGATTGCAAACAAAAAATTAGGAATACAAATGTCAGCAGTTGTTTTCTCATTGGATACTATCTGTCAGGCACAGCCGTTAAAAGCCAATGAAAGAAACCATGCGATATAATCGTTGTTTCTCATCATCCTACGCCTTTTCTCCGAAAGCGCCTGAATTTATGTTGTTCCTGGCAGGTCTTCTGACTTACAACT
>JBDKGQ010000190.1:0-3730 GCA_039798145.1 Bacteroidota bacterium | reverse complement strand
AAAAAGGAAACAGATTACATTTTTGATATTCAAAGTGACGAATATGTGCAGCTTTGGATGTTTGCTCAAAAGGTTGCAAAAGCTGTAGGTGCAGCAATTCCTTGTAAACGGGTAGGCGTAGCCGTTATAGGATTGGAAGTGCCACATGCACATATTCATTTAGTGCCATTAAATAAAGTAGGAGATATTAATTTTGAAAGAAGTAAATTATCGCCTACTAAAGAAGAAATGATTAACGCTCACCAAGCAATTCTTAAAGCATACGAACTTATTTCTTAATTCGCTCAGGGTTTTTATTAATGTTGACCGATACCTCTAGTTTGAAAATGATGACAAAGAGCAACACCTAAAGCGTCTGTTGCATCTAAAAACTTCGGAGTCTCTTCAAATTTTAAAATTGTTTTAAGCATACTCGCTACTTGCTCCTTGCTGGCGGCTCCTTTGCCTGTAATTGATTTTTTAATTGTTCTTGGACTATATCCGTGCACTGGAAGATGGTGGTGTAGTGCAGCTGAAATTGCAGCACCTTGTGCACGTCCTAGCTTTAACATCGACTGAACATTTTTTCCAAAGAAAGGTTCTTCAATCGCAAATTCATCTGGCTTGTATTCTTTGATTAATTTTTCAACCGTGTCAAATATTTCTTTGATTCGAAGAAAATGGTCTTCTTTTTTATCTAATGATAAAACACCTGCAGAAATTAATTTCAAGTTATTACTCGTGATATGAATAATACCATATCCCATGACTACTGTTCCGGGGTCAATGCCTAAAATTACTTTATCTGTTTTATTTGTGTTCATCTATTTTAACTGACGATAAATTTCCCAGCAAACCACGCCAGCACATACGGAGATATTAATGGAATGCTTCGTTCCTGATTGAGGAATTTCAATACATCCATCACAAATATCTATTACACTTTGCTGTACCCCATCCATTTCATGTCCGAAGATAATCGCAAAAGGTTTACCTGCAGCATTAAACTCGTTTAGCATACAACTTTTAGTTGCTTGTTCAACTGCGTATATTAAATACCCTTGGCTTTTAAGATGGTTAATTGCATCTTCTGTTTTTTCGAAATATTCCCATTCCACAGATTCAGTTGCGCCTAAAGCTGTTTTTGAAATTTCTTTGTGTGGAGGAGTAGAAGTTATTCCGCAAAGAATTATTTTTGAAGTATTGAAAGCGTCTGCCGTTCGAAAAACAGATCCTACATTCAGTGCGCTTCTTACATTATCCAAAATAATTACATAAGGAAGTTTATCCTGCTTTTTATACTCATTTAAGGCAGGTCGATTGAGTTCATCATTTTTAAGCTTCTGCACGATTTTTTATCTTTACCACAAAGTTAACAATGGCAGCGAAAGAAGAAACACCTTTAATGAAACAATATAACAGCATCAAGGCAAAATACCCTGATGCTTTGTTGTTATTTCGTGTTGGGGATTTTTATGAAACATTTAATGAAGATGCGGTAAAAGCATCGAAGGTGTTAGGTATAGTTTTAACAAAGCGCAGTAATGGTGCTGCTTCTGAAATGGATTTGGCGGGGTTTCCGCATCATTCACTTGAAACCTATTTGCCCAAATTGGTTAGAGCAGGACTGCGCGTTGCAATTTGTGATCAGTTGGAAGATCCAAAGATGACAAAGACAATTGTTAAACGCGGAGTAACAGAAGTAGTAACTCCAGGAACTGCTTTTAGTGATAAGATTTTAGATTATAAATCCAATAACTTTTTAGCCGCTGTTTATTTTCAATCAGAAAATCTAACTGGACTCTCGATACTTGATGTTTCAACGGGAGAGTATTTTGCTGCGGAAGGATATTGGGAGTATATTGATAAACTGATTCAGAGTTTTTCTCCTACAGAAGTTTTGGTTTCGCGCAAAGACCAACAAGCATTAAAAGAAAGGTTAGGAAATAAGTTTTATATCTATACCTTGGATGAGTGGGTGTTTCAGCAACCTTATACAGAGGAGTTGTTGTTAAAGCAACTGAATACAACTTCGTTGAAAGGATTTGGTATTCAGGATTTAGTTGCAGCTACAATTGCAGCAGGAGCTGCTTTGCATTATGTTCAGCAAACGCAGCAAGTATCATTAAGTCATATACAATCCATCGCTCGAATTGATGAAGATCAATTTGTGTGGCTTGATCGTTTTACTATTCGTAATCTGGAGATCATTTCATCACCTCACGAGAAGGCTACTACCTTGCTCGATGTGATGGATCATACGGTATCTCCTATGGGCGCTCGCTTATTGCGCAGATGGTTATTGATGCCATTAAAAAATATTCATGCAATTAATGAGCGTCACGAAGTGGTGTCTTGTTTTTTCGAACAAGAAGAATTTAGCTTAAGAGTTGAACAATTATTAAAATCTATTGGCGACTTAGAGCGTTTGTCGTCTCGCATTGCTATCAAGAAACTTACTCCTCGTGAGGCAGTGCAATTAAAAAGAGGTATTGCAATGCTTACTCCTCTTAAAAATGAATTAGCAGAAAGCAATAACAAGGCTTTGCAAAAGATGGGTGATCTGATTAATCCATGTGCACAGCTTTTAAAAATGCTGGATGAATCTATTGCTGATGAAGCTCCAGCAGTCGCAGCTAAAGGCGGGTTTATAAAAGACGGATATTCGTCGGAGTTAGATGCCTTACGAAAGATATCTTCCGAAGGGAAAGATTATTTATTAAAAATTCAAAGAGAAGAAAGTGATCGTACAGGTATCACTTCTTTGAAGGTGGCCTATAACAATGTGTTTGGATATTACATAGAAGTCACCAATGCGCATAAATCGAAGGTGCCTGAAGGTTGGATTAGAAAGCAGACCCTTACAAATGCTGAACGATATATCACCGAAGAGTTGAAAGTGTATGAAGAAACAATTCTAGGTGCTGAAGGGAAAATACTCGATATAGAATTAAAGCTATACGATGAGATTTTGAATTCAACGATGTCGTATATACAGGCATTGCAACAAAACGCTTATCAAATAGCGCAGGCAGATTGTTTAAGATCATTTGCGGAAGGAGCCAAAGCAAATAATTACATCAGACCAATGTTAAACGAAGGTCTTGTAATTAATATTAAAGAAGGACGACATCCTGTATTAGAAAAGCAATTACCGCTTGGTGAATCATATATTCCCAATGATGTTTTTTTAGATAACGAATCGCAGCAGATTATTATGATTACTGGTCCGAATATGTCGGGTAAATCTGCAATTCTTCGTCAGACAGCTTTAATTGTTTTGATGGCGCAAATAGGAGCTTATGTTCCGGCTACCTCTGCTGAGATTGGATGGGTAGATAAAATATTTACAAGGGTAGGAGCAAGCGATAATTTATCGCAGGGCGAATCGACCTTTATGGTGGAGATGAATGAAACGGCAAGTATTCTTCATAACATAACTAATCGTAGTTTGGTATTGTTAGATGAAATTGGTCGCGGGACATCGACATATGATGGGATATCTATTGCGTGGGCGATTGCAGAGTATCTTCATCAACATCCGAAATACAACCCTAAAACACTATTTGCGACGCATTACCATGAGTTAAACGATATGGCAACTCAGTTTAAAAGGGTAAAGAATTACAATGTTTCAATAAAGGAAATGGGTAATACTATTCTGTTTTTGAGGAAGTTAGTCCCTGGGGGTAGTGAGCATAGCTTTGGAATTCATGTTGCGCGTATGGCAGGTATGCCAGTTCAAGTATTG
>JBDKGQ010000189.1:0-3434 GCA_039798145.1 Bacteroidota bacterium | reverse complement strand
AATTGATACTCCGCCCTCTTTTTCAATTCCAATCAAAGAATAAACATCCAATCCAATTGAATCCATACCACTTAATCCCCCGCAAATAGCAAGAGCTTTTTCATTGATATAATTCAAACGTAAATCCTGATCGGTAACAAAAACAGCATTTTCAATTTTACCTAATGCGTTTGAAAGTCGTTGTTCTGAAAGTCGCAACTCACGATCTTTTGAAAATTTAAAAAGCGCCATTTCAACAGTCGTTTTTAAATCACCTTCATTGAAAGGCTTCACAAGATAACCGTAAGGCTCTGTTACTTTCGCTCTATCAATTGTATCTTGATCAACAAAAGAAGTAAGGAAAATCACAGGTATATCATAACGATCTTTTATATGCTCTGCGATATGAACACCATCTTGTTCTCCTTTTAATTTAACATCTAAAAAAACAAGGTCTGGTTCCACCTCTTCTAATTTTTCATATGCAGATGCTGCCGATGATGCTGTTGCGGGTACGTCATACCCTAACTTCTCAAGTGTACGTTGAATATCTTTAGCAACGATGCTTTCGTCTTCAACAACGAGGATTCTTGTTTTGCTCATAGGTTAAAATTAGCTAATATTTTTAAAATTTAGTTTATAAGTTAAGCCCTTATTTGGCGAAGTTAATAATTCCAATTTACCATCCAACTGATCCGATAATGCCTGTATTAACTGAAAGCCCAAAGAGTCGGCTGTTTCAAGATTAAAATCAGCAGACATACCTACTCCATTATCTTTTATTTCGAGGTAATACTCACCTTCGGTTGTATTTTGCAATCTGATTTGCACTATTCCTTTATCCCCCTCTTTAAAGGCATGCTTAAAGGCATTGGAAACAATTTCGTTTATGATTAATCCACAAGGAACAGCTGTATCAATATCCAACTTTACATTTTCAATTTTAATATCTACAACAATTGTATTTGGATTAATCTTAAAAGAAGAGTAAAGATGTTCAATTAACTTTCGAGAATAATCATCGAAGTCGATTTGCGAAATACCATCAGACTGATAAAAGCGTTCGTGAATAAGGGCCATACTTTTTATTCTATCTTGGCCTTCTTTTAATGCCTGGTACGCTTTATCATCATCGATATAACTAGTTTGTAGATTAAAAAGACTAATAATAATTTGAAGATTATTTTTAACTCGATGATGGATTTCTCGAAGCAAAAGGCCTTTCTCCTCTAAAGCTGCTTTTATCTGCTCCTCCATTTTCTTTCGAAGCGTAATATCAGTTTCAATAACAACAATATTTTTCAAATCACCTTGCTCGCTAAATATTGGCGTTAACGTAGATGAAAGCCAATAGTGCTTGCCAGATTTACTTAGAACTTCAGATTCGTATACAATCGATTTCTTCTCAGTGATAATATCATTAATAAAAACTGCAACATCCTTATTAGAAGAAATCTCCTTTAGCGAAGCACCTCTAACTTTCTTATATTCTTCCAACGAATATTCTGTCAGTTTTTCGAAACCTGTATTAACCCATTCTAATTGCTGATTAGCATCAAAAATCATGATGGCATTATCAGTTTCAGAAGCAACGAGCGACAACTTTTCTAATTCACTGTTTTTGATTTGTAGCTCTTTAGTCCTGTCTTCTACCTTGTCTTCAAGAATCTCTTTTGCAATTCTGAGGGCACGAGTACGATACCGGTACCATAGGAAGATTGAAGACGATACTGAAATGATATAAAACAGATATGCCCAAATAGTTTTATAAAATGGCGCTTTTATTTCAAACGCAAAAGTAACTGGCATCGTATAGTCGTAGCCGTTAGCGGTAGCCTGTACTTTAAAAGTATATTTTCCAGGGGGGATATTTGAATAGTTTGCAAAATTCGATTTAGTCAGCGGAGACCAATGATCATCGAACCCTTCTAAAAAATAACGATAGCGCAACTCTTCAGGCGCTGTAAGAAACACTCCACTACAAATAAAATTTAAATTATTTTCAGCATAATCAAGTACTAAATCGACAGGCAATCCCGTATGAGAATTAACACTAAAATTTTTCTTTGACCAATCCACATCTTCAAAAAACAATTGAACCTTTGATAGTGATAATGTAGGAAGATAAGTTTTAATAAAGCCTGTAGTAGGATTAAATCGGATAACTCCATTTACAGAACCCATCCAAATATTCCCTTCATTATCTTGTGCTGCAGCGTTTGTTTCTACACCATTATACCCATTGCTTTTATTGATATGTTGTAATTGCACCTTGCCTTTATTTGAATACAATTTCCAATCTAATCGATCAACGCCTACTGTTGTTCCAACCCAAAGAAAATTAGATTTATCAAATAATGTAAATAGCACTTTGCTATTAGAAAGTCCATTGTTTGCATCCAACACCCATAATTTTTGCTGTTCAGGTTTTGAATTATTAAACACAATTAATCCTAAATCATATCCTCCAATTATTATAGATCCTTTGTTGTCACTAATTATAGAAGTAACAGGTGTTTTTTTCAAATTAAAAACATCATTGAAGGAAGTGGCAATATCATTGTTAATTTGATAAGCGCCTTTCATTGTACCAACCCAAAGCACATTGTTTTCATCCTCAAATACGGTCCGCACATTTTCATTTTTCAAGCCGTTACGTGCATTTAGCAAAGTGAGTTGTTGTCCGAAATATTTATACAAGCCTTTATCTGTGCCAAAGTAAACAGCACCAGAATTTGATTTTTCAATTGCATATACAATCGTGTTTTGCAATTCAGCGATTGGATATAAGCATTTGTTTAATATTATATCGTATAAAACGGGGCCATTAGTAGTACCCAACCAAACTGAATTGTTGTTTTCTTTTTCTATTGACCAAACACTATTACTACTTAAGGATGTTGAAAGCACCTTTCCTGACTTAATGATATTGAGTCCACCTGCGAGGGTGCCTAAAAATACTTGGCCTCTATCAGTATCATAATAAACAGAAAGGATATTATTACTTGGAAGCCCATCTTCTGCATTAAATGTTACAAATCGATTATTATCATACTTATAAATCCCCATCCATGTCCCAACCCAAAAATTACCTTCTCGATCATTCAATAAACTAGTCACAATCTTACTATTCACCTTTTCACCAAGCTGAAGAATTTCAAAACTATCACCTATTTTTTTTGCAATTCCGCCACCATAAGTCCCAATCCAAAGGTTACCATTGTCATCTTTTAAAAGTGATTCAACTCTGTCGTTGGGCAAACCGTTAACACTTGAGTAATTCGTGAATCTATTATCCTTTAAAATCGACAAACCATCGTAGGTACCAAAAGCAAACTCATCTTTACCTAACTGTTCAATACAATAAACGATATTACTATTAAAGCCAGCCACACCAGAAGAATAATTAATAAACTTATTATTAATATAGACCGATACTCCATTAGCTGTTGCAA
>JBDKGQ010000188.1:0-3971 GCA_039798145.1 Bacteroidota bacterium | reverse complement strand
CGATAATATGCATCTCTTAGTTTTAATTGGTGTGCTTTCATCATTAGTCGCTTTCCTTCGCTTTAATTGGCATCCTTCAAAAATGTATATGGGCGATACAGGTAGTCAGTTCTTGGGAGTTTTCTTAGCTGCTATTGGAATAATTTATTTCTGGAATGACCCCTACTCTCCGAATGTTCCTGCAACAGGAAATTTATTCTGCTCTACATTAATGATTTTTATTTTACCCATCTTAGACACCACTGTAGTAGTAGTTAATCGTTTATCTAAAGGACAATCACCATTTTTAGGAGGTAAAGATCATACAACTCATAACCTAGCCTATTTCGGATTAACTGATGGACAGGTAGCATTAGCTTTCTCAGCACTTGTGCTTTGTACTATTTCATTAAATGTGATTATCACTTTGTTTATTGATGAATGGTCACATTTGCATACACTTTATTTTTCGTCTTACTTTATCGGACTCCTTTCCTTCTTCTTCTATGCTACGCGAAGTAAAAAAGCAAAGTCGCGCCAACGCTTATACAAAATGCGTATGGTACACCCGAAAGAAGATGTTGCTTAAATAAGTACTGTTATTCTTTATCAAGTAAACCTGGACGACGTTCTTTCGTTCGCTTAACAGACTCTTCATATCTCCATTGTTGGATATTCGCTTCATGTCCAGATAATAAAACATCAGGCACTTTCCATCCTCTAAATTCCGCAGGACGAGAATACACAGGGGGCGCTACTAAATTATCTTGAAAAGAATCAGACAATGCAGATGTCTCATCATTTAACACACCTGGCAATAATCGAATAACGGCATCAGCAACAACGGCAGCGGCTAACTCACCACCCGACAAAACATAATCGCCGATACTAATTTCCTTCGTGATAAAATGCTCGCGCACGCGTTCATCAACACCTTTATAATGTCCGCATAAAATAATCAGATTTCCTTTTAACGAAAGTTGATTCGCCATTGGTTGATCAAACAACTCTCCATCAGGACTCATATAAATTACTTCATCGTAATCACGCTGCGACTTTAAATCTTCAATGCAATTGGCAATTGGCTCTACCATCATGACCATTCCTGCACCACCACCATACGGATAATCATCTACATTCTTATGCTTGTTCGTAGCATAATTTCGTAAGTCAACTAAATGTATTTCTGCGAGACCTTTCTCTTGCGCACGCTTAAGAATCGAATGACTAAAAGGTCCTTCTAATAAAGCTGGATGTAATGTGATAATATCAATGCGCATAGTGCAAATTTAGAATAATTAAATCTCTTTCGACATTAAATAATGCTGAATGCTATCGAAAAGTAAATAGGATTTTTCAATAATGGTATAACCACAATACTCGTAAAATGGTACGGCGATTTCGCGAGCATGCAATACAACTTTAGTAACTCTACGGCCAAAAGCATAGACTTCTAAGGCATTCATTAAACTAACACCTACGCCTTTACGCTGAAGACTATTTGCTACAGCCATAAATCTGATTTGCGCTTCCTGATCGTTAATC
Source organism: Bacteroidota bacterium (assembly GCA_039798145.1). Taxonomy (GTDB): domain Bacteria; phylum Bacteroidota; class Bacteroidia; order AKYH767-A; family OLB10; genus CAINEC01. Next base: position 2,447 of record JBDKGQ010000188.1, on the reverse strand, counting down.
ATTTTCAAACATCCTACACCTAGAATCTTTTCACCTTCAAAAGCAGCAACATGATAGAATGCATTTTCATCTGCATCCTTTTCACTGCCTATTGGCTGATTCCAAGGCTTACGTAATACTTCCCATCGCAATTGATAATAAGCATCCCATTCCGCTTGTGTATTGGGCGTCCTAATTTCCATCGTTAATTTTAAAAGCTATTGTCTCTACTCGTTTACTTATTTCACCGTTTGTTTCTGTTTGAAAAAGTATTTTCTTTTCAGCAGCAGGGATATTAAATACATCCGACATTGAATTTACTATTCCAGAAGGAACATTTTGTGCATTGAATAAATCCATCCAAAAAGCTGATGATTCCAACTTGAATTGATTCGCGATAAGATTATTTAATTCACTTCTGTTTTTAACACGTTCCGAATTCTTCGAAAATCGAATATCATTTATTAATTCACTTACATTTAAAATAGAACACAAGGCACTAAATTGTTTATCGTTACCAATTGCAAGGAGGATCAATTTATCATCCTTCGTTAGAAACGTTTCTCCATATGGAGCAATGTTAGGATGTAGACTTCCCATGCGAGGTGATTCATATGCGGTGTTCAACCAATTCGAAGCTTGATTGGCTAATGATGAAATGGCAGCATCAAATAAGTTCACCTTAACAACACATCCTTTATTTGTTTTCAATTTGCGTAACAAGGCTAATAATATCCCTTCTTTTAATTGATGCGCAGCTAAAATATCAATCATTGCAATTGGCATTTTTAACGGACCAGATTCATTCGTTCCATTCAACGACATAAAACCAGTTTCTGCTTGTAAGACTGCATCAAAAGCAACTTTGCTTGATAATGAATAACCAGCAATTTCTCCGATTATTAACGAAGGAAATTTGGTCATTAATTGAACTGAGGTAAGATTAAACTTTTCATCATCACCACTCTTGAAATTCGTTATCAGAATATCCGCATCGCTTAATAAATCCAATAGATGTTTGTGATCATCTTGATTATTCAAATCCAGAAATAAAACTTGCTTATTCCAATTAACGGAATGGTAATAGGCCGACTTATCTTCACTACTCTCCTCCTTCGGATTCTTCCAACTGCGCGTCACATCACCACCATTCTTATTTTCAATCTTGATTACTTGCGCTCCTAACTCCGCAAAAAACATCCCTACCGCAGGGCCAGCTAATACGGATGCAAGCTCAACTACTTTTAGATCTTTGAAAAATTCTTTTTGATTAAGCATGCTTTAAAAAATATTCCAATGCTAATTCATAACCTTGAATGCCTAGGCCTGTAATAATACCTACACAGTTTTTAGCCATCAGACTTTGATGACGATATTCTTCTCGCGCATACACATTCGAAATATGCACTTCTATCACAGGCGTTGTAATTGCAGCTACTGCATCCGCAATCGCTACAGATGTGTGCGTATATCCGCCAGCGTTAAAAATAATTCCATCATACTCAAATCCTGCCTCATGTAATTTATTAATCAACTCACCTTCTACGTTCGATTGGTAATGAGACAACATTACATTCGTATGTCGGAAAACTAATCCCTGATAAAAGTCTTCAAACGTACCACTGCCATAAATTAATGGCTCACGCTTACCTAATAAATTTAAATTAGGTCCGTTCAGAATAAGTATCTTTTTCATCATTGCGAAGTTAACAAACCTATACTATTTAATCCTATTTGCAATTATGATTAATGTAACTTTGTACTATGAAAGCCTGGACGCCTTATATCAAAGGATTTAAAGGGTACTTGCAGCTAGAAAAATCTTTGTCTGCGAATACCATTCAGGCCTATTTGCACGATATTGAAAAACTCGTTCAGTACATTGATTATATTCAGTCGACAGTGCAACCGGAAAAAATAGATTATCATTTTTTACAGGAGTTTTTAAATTGGATTCACGAATTAGGAATGACCGCTAGAAGTCAAGCCAGAGTGATATCTGGAATCAAAGCTTTTTATAAATATTTACTGCTTGAAAATATTGTCAGTGATGATCCTACTACCTTACTAGAAGGACCTAAAATTGGACAGAAGCTTCCTGATTTTTTAACGGTGGAAGAGATTAATGCCTTGATTGCAGCAATCGATAGAAGTAAGCCCGAAGGAGAACGCAATAAAGCAATTATTGAAACATTGTATTCTTGTGGATTACGTGTATCTGAATTGGTCAATTTAAAATTAAGCGGTTGTTCTTTTGATGTTGGTTTCATAAAAATTACGGGTAAAGGAAATAAAGAACGCATTGTTCCAATTGGAAATGTAGCCATCAGTCAACTGGAAAGATATTTTCAATCGTATCGCAATCATTTGAATATTCAAACAGGGGAAGAAGATTTTGTTTTTCTAAATCGCAGAGGAAAACATTTAACGCGAGTAATGATTTTTACCATCATAAAAGATCTTGCGCG
>JBDKGQ010000187.1:0-3474 GCA_039798145.1 Bacteroidota bacterium | reverse complement strand
CTGATCGGTTATTCTGACAAAATAAATACCTGGTGAAATTCCGCTAAGGTCTAAACTCATATTATCTTTTGATAACTGCTTTTCTAACAAGAGTGATTTTCCTGTGATATCTAATAGCTCGATACTATTTATTTTGCTTGTGCTTTGAACGTTTAGTAAATCATGAGCAGGGTTCGGACTAATCTGTAAATTAAAATCATTTGCAAGCTCATTTACAGAAGTAGAAACTAATGTTTGCGAATAGCGAGTACAGCTTCCTTTATCTCCTCGTACACGATACAAGCCTGCATTGACTGCTATATAACTATTACCTGTTACCGTTGGAATAACATTTCCCCATGTCCCAGCATTATCTAGCTGCCAGGTATAGGTTGCTAGGGCATCTGGGTTTGTGATGGTGTAGTTGTTATTCGATTGATTGATGAGCGGTGTTTGTAAAGGAGTTAAAAGTAGCGTTATAGGCGTACTATAAATTGTATCGCCACTACCACATGAAGGATCCGTTATTACCATTAGCGTTAATACAGTTCCGTTAGTAAGTGTATTCGATTGAAATGAATTGCTGTTGGTTCCTATTGGAGAGTTATTCGCAAGCCATTGATAGGTCGGATTTGTTCCTAAGTTATATCCACTTGCTTGAAATAGTAGCGTATCACCCGTACATCCTGATGAAGTGATAGATGTAATTTCAACAGACGGAATTCCCTCGATTGCATAGCCTGCAATTTTATCAGAACGTTTTCCGCCAGCCCACGCAAAATTTCCACCTATCCATAAATTATTATTATGAAAGTCCATTGAAAAGGCATAAGGCACAGCAGTGGTATCTTGAGTTAATCCTGAACCTAATCCTTGCCATGCACTTCCATTCCATTTTACCACATTATTTACTGTATCTGTACCTGCAGTGGTAAATGAACCACAAACGTAAAGATCATCACAGTGAAAATCCATATCATAAACTACAGAAGTAAAATTACCTAGGCCACCCCCGACAACTTGCCAGTTGGTTCCATTAAATTTTGCGATGTGATACATCACACCAACGTTATAACCTAATGTAAATAAACCACCGATGTAAATTTCATTCGTTGGCGAAATGGCAACACACGTAACGGTATTATCTACTCCCGATCCAACAGCCGACCAATTAGTACCATCATACTTAGCAATATGTTTTGCCGCCGCACCACCAATTGTTGTAAATACTCCTCCTGCATATAAAATTCCATTTGAATCAAATTTAATATCGCGAACAAGTCCGTTAGTAAAACCACCAATAGGAATCCACGTGCTGCCGTTATACTTCACAATATTATTAGCTGGGCCAGAGCCAATAGCAGAAAAATCGCCACCCACATAGAGTTCATTATTATAAACCTCTAATGAATATACTCTGTAATTAACTCCATTAGGTACTTCAACCCATGCTGATCCATTCCATTTCATCACATAAACACCTGCTAACGTCGATGGATGTGTGAAGTCGCCACCTGCATATAAAGTATCATTGTAAAAAATCAAATCGTTGATGTTATTAATGATTAATCCTCCTTGTAATGTGTCCCATTGCGAACCATTCCATTTCACCACTTTGTTTACAATTGTTCCTCCTGCTTGTGTAAAGGCGCCACCAGCGTAAACGGTATCGTTGTGTACTAATACAGCATTTACATTTCCGTTCATTCCATTTCCTATTGGTAACCAGGTATTATTTTTCTTAATTGCAATGTTATGATAATCATACGGACCAAAAATTCCACTTAAGTAACCACCAGCTAGTTCACAAAAATTGTTTACTTCAACGGACCAGATTTCCATATTTAATCCTTCACCTTCATTCGACCAAGTAGTACCATTCCATTTACCTACTTTATTGATTGGTGTGCTTCCACAAGTAGTAAAATTTCCTCCAATGTAAATAGAGTTATTGTAGTTGGTAATGTCATTTATTGGAGCATCAAAATAATTTCCTAAACGGGTAAATGCGCTGCCGTTATACTTAAATACTCCAGTTTGCCATGTGCCACCTTGAAAACTTGAATTAGCAGCAATATAGAGATCATTGTTGATGTTTGTCATGTAAACAGAACCACCGATAGCATAACCTGCTGTATTCGGTATCGACCATGATGAGCCATTCCATTTAGCAAAACCGTTACACAAAAATCCTCCGACATTCGTCATATTTCCACCAACATAAACGGATGTCCCAATTACTTTAACAGCAAAAGGATAACTGCTGGTTACATTGGCTGCTCCTGTTCCTAATCCTGACCATGAAGTTCCGTTGTACTTTGCTATCCCATTTACAGTGACACCATTCATCGTTGGGAAATTACCTACTGCATAAATATTTCCTGCAGCATCAAAATCTAAATCAAAAATGGAATAGTTCGCAGCATCACCAATTACACTCCAGCTGTTATTCCAACGATAAACTTTACTGTCAGATAAAACATAGATGACTCCATTATTTATTTTGATAACATTTCCATTATAAGGCATGTTAACGGTATCTGGGAATGCAGACCACGAACTTCCATCAAAGCGTGCAATGCGTGGCGACTTATAACTTCCTGTAATTTTAGTAAACGTACCAAGCACATATACGTAGGGTGAGTCGGTAGCCATTGACCAAACAATACCTTCAACACCTGGAGCATTAAAACCACCTTGCCATTTTTGATTAGCGGTAGATGTTTGAGCAATTAAAAAATTATTTATCAATAAAATCCCGGTAAGGATCAGAAACTTAATTTTCATTTTAAGATTTGTTTTGGGATAACAAAAATAAGCAGAAAATAGAATGCAATTTTATCGTCTTTTCCCCATCTTATTCAAATACATAAAGTGCGAAGCAATGGCTTTTGGAAGCGTGCTTAAATTATATCTGTAATTGTATTTTTTCACTAATCGTTGGATGATGGGAGTGATATCAGTGTACAACGTATGCGGCAAATGTGGAAATAGATGATGAGCTGCATGCGAATTAAATCCTCCAAGAAAAAAGTTTACGAATAGATTTGTTGGATAATAATCGAGCGAGGTTGCTAACTGATGTTGACAATAATTGTAAGGTAATTTTTCATTTTCATCTGGAACAGGAAAATCAGTTTCCAACGTTAGATGAGATATAATTAATGTGAAAATGAAAATTAAAGAAACAGCAACATGTGCAATAAGAAATGAAGTTAATACCCAAGTCCACGAATAGAGCAAATAATAATGCGGAAGAAATATCATCAATGATAAATAGAAGACTTTCCATAAAAACACATCCATAAATTCACCGAACGTATGTTTGATATTTTTCAGATTTGCAATTTGCGATTTACTGAAGTAGAGCCAGTCTTTGAAAAACACCCAATGGATAGTGTAAATACAATAAACGAAAAATGAATAATAAGCTTGGTATTGATGATACCATAAATGCTTTTTAGTTGGCGACAATCGGATCACAGGATTATCATC
>JBDKGQ010000186.1:0-3478 GCA_039798145.1 Bacteroidota bacterium | reverse complement strand
TGATGAAGGTTACTTGCTTCAATTATTTACAAAGCCAGTGGAGGATCGTCCAACAGTATTTTTTGAAATTATCCAACGTAAAGGTGCTAAGTCTTTCGGAAAAGGAAACTTTAAAGCCCTTTTTGAAGCGATTGAAAGATAACAAGCCCTTAGAGGTAACTTGTAATTTATTAAAAATTAACGATAAAGCCAGTCAAAACGACTGGCTTTTTTTATTTGGATCAATTGAAACCTAATGGCAAATTGGTAGTATAAGGGCGAAGCATTTTTAAAATAAAAAATTGTATTATGAGTCGCTCAATAAGAATTCGCCAGCAGCTAAAGCAAAAGACAAGCTTGAAAATGGCCATTGTTGCCGCATCAGCATCTATCACTGGATTAGTGGTATTGCTGATAGTTGTGTTTAATATGTCGCAAAATGAAGAAGGCCATGCAGCTCAATCAGCTATGACATTCAAAACAGCTGAAACATTTCAAGAAACAAGCTCCATTTTAAGAGGTAGCTCCAATCAAAAGGTAATCAAGGTAATTGTTGAAACCATTGGTTCTGGTAAATCGGTTAAGATGGCAGCAATGAAATTCTCTGCTAAAGGAACAACTCTTCCGGTTGAACAAAATATTGAAAATGCAAGATTGTGGTTTACTGGTAACGACCCCAACTTCATTCCATCTCAACAAGTAGGTTTAACGATTTCAAAATTATCAGACCGACCGTTTGAAATTGTGACGAATCAAGATTTACTTTCTGGAAAAAATTATTTCTGGTTAACTGTAGATGTTAAGCCTGATGCTAATTACTCATCTGCCGCAATTGATGCCACTTGCGAGGACTTTAGAATTGGTGCAATCTCTTACCAACCATTAATTAGCGATCCTTTAGGGAAAAGATTTATCGAAGCAAATATTCCATACTATTCAACAGGAAATTATTCTGTAAATAATGTCAATGCATGGAATAGTCGTCGCGATGGAAAAGGTGTTCCACCCAAACAATTGCATGCTTCTCGAAATAGTTATTTTATTCAGGCAGGACATCGCATGATTTCAAGTACAGGCACTTCATTACAAACTTTAATTGTTGAGCGTGGAGGAGATTTACGTATTACAGCTCCACTTCGATTGAATAACATGAGTGTTGCTTACGGTGGTGTATTAGAAAATGATATGCAGGAAAGCGGATTTCATTGCTTTAATTTTTTCAACTTAGAAAATGGAAGTAGTTATATACATAATACAACAGGTGATATTCCCGGTGCTACATGTAATTTCGAACCTAATTCAAATCAAACATTTTTTCAATTGGGTAAATTGAATATTGAAAATCCAATTGCATGGGGTAATGTAAATCTAGATTTGCAAAACGATGGCCTTACAAATATTAAAGGGGCCTTTAATCATGTAGTAGGAAATTTAGAAATAAGAAGAACAGGCGCTACTAGCGGTTTCTGCGCAGTTGAAGGAAGTGATAAAATGGATATCGATGGCTCTTTAATTATAACAGGAGGAGAGTTTAAAGGAGTAAAGTCTGCTTCGAATGATAAATTGATAATTAATATTGGGAAAAACCTTGTTATTAATGGAGGTTATTTCTCCGATACAGATGTTTTAAATAATTCAGGCAGTACATGCATGAATATATCTGGTGATGTTATGATGTTTGCCGGAACGTTTAACATGACAAGAGGAGCAGAGTCAGTTTTAAAATTTGAAAAAGGGAATTCGTCAAAGTGGATTCAAAAGCCTGAAACGAATGTGATTTTAGGAGATATATTAGTTGCAAAAAATCACGAATTGCAAATCAAGTCTGAGACGATGGGTGATATCACTGCAGGTCATAAATTAACTGTTGAACCAAATGCATCAATCATGTGTGGTAATGCAGTTATCTATGGTGAAGGTGAGTTTCATTTGTCTGATCAAAGCATCATTGGCATTGGTCATCCACAAGGACTTGCATCAAAAGGTCAGAAAGGAAATGTTCGTACTGCTGAAAGGTATTTTAGCTCTGGAGCAACATATGTTTATTATACCCAATCTCAACCTCAGGAAACAGGAGTATTCTCTACAACGCCCAACGAAAAAACAATTCGTTGCCTTGTTTTAAATAAAGAAAAACCGGGCTTAGCATTAACACTCTCATCTGACTTAGTCATTTCAGATAAAATTCAAATTCAAAAAGGTGATTTGAAAGAAGGAGATTACGATTTACAATTACCAGCAGTATCAGCAAAAAACTAAATTATGAAGAACTTTATGTAGATGCCCTTTCCAAACGAGAGGGCATTTTTATTTCAATTAACATGCTCCCGTTAATAAGACATTTAGCTAGTTGAATTTGCACTTGTACAATATTCTTACTTTGCAGTGTAATTGTATTATTGGCTAATTGAGAAATTATATGACGGTAAAGAATAAGTTGAAGTCCAAACAACAGCAAATGCTGGAGCTTTTAGATCAGATTGCGGATACAGGAAAATCGCTTGGTATCATTCTTCAAAATACAGAAGATACAGAGATGGACGGACGCACAGTAGTAGTGAATGGAAAGCGTATGGTGAATTATACCTCATGCAGCTATTTAGGATTAGAGTTAGATAAGCGATTAATAAAAGGATCCGTTGATGCAACTACTCGTTATGGGACGCAATTCGCTTCGTCTCGTTCATATCTTTCAATGACATTGTACAGCGATGTAGAAAGAATGCTTTCTGAAATTTTTAAAATGCCTGTTGCCCTTTCACAAACAACTTCACTTGGACATATTTCAAATATTCCAATTCTTGTTGGCGATAATGATGCGGTGGTAATGGACATCAGCGTACATGCTACAGTGCAAGAAGCTGTCATGCTATTACACGAAAGAAAGATAACCATTGATCGAGTGCGCCATAATCGAATGGATTTGTTAGAAGAGAAAATTATTGAACTCTCTAAGACACATGAAAAAATATGGTACATGGCCGATGGAGTTTATTCCATGTTTGGTGATGCAGCTCCATTAGACGAATTGAAAAATCTATTAGATAAGTACGAGCAATTTTACTTGTATATTGATGATGCACATGGTATGAGCTGGTCGGGAGAAAATGGAGCAGGCTATGTGTTTTCTAAATTGAGTTACCATCCTAAAATGTATTTCACTACATCGTTAGCAAAAGGCTTTGGTGCTTCGGGTGGTGTACTGGCATTCCCTGAAAAAACAAATTATCATCGTGTTCACGATTATGGTCGAACGTTTATTTTCTCTACGCAATTAGCACCTCCAATTCTTGGAGCTATTAAAGCTTCTGCGGAATTACATTTATCAAATGATATTGTGAAAATGCAAGAAGAGTTAAAAGAGAAAATCGACTATTTTAATGAAACTGCGAAAGCATTGAATGTTCCTTTGCATTCTGAAACAGCAACACCTGTTCGCTTTATTGCTCTAGGGAAACCGCAAGTGGGATATAACTTAGTAACTCGATTAATGAACAGC
>JBDKGQ010000185.1:0-3480 GCA_039798145.1 Bacteroidota bacterium | reverse complement strand
AAATGTTGTTGCCGACAATGTATTTCCTATTCTTACTTGCGAAACAAATCCGGCAAATGTTTTTCCAACATAAGGATCATCAATACTTCCAGCAAAAAGAGTTGGTGCCTCTAATAAATTTTTCAGCGGCCCCCATACAACAAGAGAATCCTCTTCAACAGTATAAGTATTTATTGTAAAAGTATCGGTAATAGATAATCCGGGTTGCACCGAAGCATCTTGCAGGTCTAATCCTATTACTTCAGGATCATTACAAGAGTGCAAAACGAAGGAAAATAAAAATAGTACCGGAACAAACCAGCGTGCAGACAACTTTAACATGCCACGAAAGTAATTGAAATTTGCAATAATCCGTAGGAATTAGATTACTCTGCCAACACTGATTCTTCAATCAGCGCTTCATCATAGAAATTATCGTAGGCCTCGATGTATTCTTCAGGATTTTTATACCCTAAAGTTGGTTTCGATAATTTCTTAAATGCGGCCTCTACGTCAGGATGTATGCTTGGAGATGATTGGATAACTGCATCCGACCAGTTCATTGCTAATTTCGTTAACGAAACATAGTTAGGGTCTTTGATATCCTTTACATCAGCATCTGTTAAACCATCCATCAAGGTTTTCTTAGCGAAATTCTTGTTGAAAGGCTCAGAAAATGCATCATCATGAATAGAATAAACAATCTTGCTTGAACTAAACATTGGATCATCCTTATAACTTGTTTTGATAAACAAAGGCACCAATGCTGTCATCCAGCCATGGCAATGAATAATATCGGGAGACCAACCTAATTTCTTAACTGTTTCTAAAACACCTCTCGCAAAAAAGATAGAACGGTCGTCGTTATCGTTAAAGAATGAGCCATCAGCATCACGAATAGTACGCTTACGTTGGAAGTACTCTTCATTATCGATGAAGTACACCTGCATACGCGCTGCTTGAATAGAAGCAACTTTAATGATTAGCGGATGGTCAGTATCGTCTATAATCAGATTCATCCCTGAAAGGCGAATTACTTCATGTAACTGATTTCGTCTTTCATTGATATTTCCGAATCGCGGCATAAAGGTGCGGATCTCTTTTCCTCTGTCCTGAATTCCTTGTGGTAAAAACCTCGCCATTTTACTTTGCTCAGTCATTTCCAGATAAGGATATATTTCACTTGAAATAAAAAGAACACGCGCTTTTCTCATAGCCATATCAACTTATTAAAATTTATACTGCAAAGGTAAGGAATTTAGTCGGATTTTGCAATATTCCAACACTCCACATCAATATATTTTCAGAGGAGAAAATAATAACGTGATTTAGTTAAGAAAAGTACTTTATTATTTGCTTTGTATCGAAATTTTCCTTATTAAAAAGAGTAATCCCCACGTTAAAAACACACTTGCACCCAATACCATCTCTTGTCCTGGAGCAATTCCTAATCGATCAGGATCAAATGAAAGCGCATTTTTGTTTTTACCTAACTCCATCAAGAACGCTAATAGGTTATTTGCAAAGTGCGCCACGATTGGAAGGTAAATACTTCCACTCCATACGTATAGGTAGCCAAGCATGGCTCCTAATGCAAATCGCGGAATAAATCCGGCAACATCCATATGCATTGCACTAAATAAGGTTGCTGTAAGAATAATTCCGAAGTGCTTATTTTTAGCTAAATCGATAAATAATTTCTGAATTACCCCTCTGAAAATTAACTCTTCAGACACAGCAGGAATAATTGAAATCACAATGCAACTAAATAATAAACTCATGAAAGAGTCGCCCTTCATTAAGGCCTCTCCAATTTTCTGAGCTGAATTACCAGGAGAGTTTAATAAAGCTTTTAACCAATCGGGTAAATTAATTCCAGCGTTAATCAGCGACATCCAATTAACAAAGGGCTGAATCATCAGAATTAAAATAGAAACAATGATAATTTGCTGCACATCGATGCTTTTATTCGCACCTAAGTATTCCTTTATATTGTCAGAAAAAAGATACGCTGCAATTACGGGCGGAATAAAAAAGGTCCCGATTGCAGAAAACAACTGGGTAATTTTCAAAGCAAACACAACATTAGGGTTATTCAAATCAGATAACGCCGAAGAACTACCGAAAATATCAATTCCTGTAATGAGCTGGGCGATAAGAGCGCCAATAGTTGAAGATAAAACAGCAAGTATCATTGCTATTCCAACTAAAATTAGAAATTTTCTGTAAGGTTCACGCTCAGCGAGGATGGCTTTGAATTGCATTCTTTGTAGTTTTGCGCAAAGGTAATCAGTGCCGCTTAATTTTTGAGGCATCCGATAAAAATACAAATGGTCAAGATTGCGAATATAGAACTGGGCGATTTCCCCTTATTACTCGCTCCAATGGAGGATGTGAGTGATCCACCCTTTCGTTTGGTATGCAAACAGAATGGTGCCGACCTGATGTATACGGAGTTTATCTCGAGTGAAGGACTCATTCGCGATGCAGCAAAGAGTGTAATGAAGCTGGATATTTTTGAATACGAACGTCCTATTGGCATTCAGCTGTTTGGGTCAGATATTCAATCGATGATAGAAGCCGCTATCATTGCTGACGAAGCTAATCCTGATTTAATCGACATTAATTATGGCTGCCCCGTTAAAGCAGTGGCTTGCAAAGGCGCAGGCGCTGCCTTATTACAGGATATTCCAAAGATGGTGGAAATGACAGCTGCTATAGTAAAAGCCGTTAAAAAACCAGTAACCGTAAAAACTCGACTGGGCTGGGATGATAAAACCAAGAATATTGTTGATGTGGCCGAGCGACTTCAAGACATTGGAATTTCTGCTCTTAGTATTCATGGAAGAACACGATCGCAGATGTATAAAGGTCCGGCCGATTGGACCCTGATTGGAGAGGTAAAGAATAACCAGCGAATGCAAATTCCGATTTTTGGTAATGGTGATGTGGACTCTCCCGAGACCGCCATTCGAATGAAAAATACCTATGGTGTTGATGGGGTCATGATTGGACGAGCTACCATTGGTTATCCGTGGATCTTTAATGAGATAAAACATTTTTTAAAAACGGGTGAAAAACTAGCGCCTCCAACCATATCACAAAGAGTTGATGTTTGCAGACAACATCTTGATTTTTCAATTAAGTGGAAAGGTGATTTCACTGGAATCGTAGAGATGAGAAGGCATTATGCAAACTACTTTAAAGGCCTAGACCATTTTAAAGAATATCGTATGAAATTAGTAACCACCAATAGCTATGAAGAGATACTTCAGACGTTGGAAGAGGTAAGAGCGCGATATGAGTTAATTTGATAATTGGATAATTTGAAGATTTGAAAATGAAATGATGAAGTGATTAGCGTAGTTAATCTACTTCAACGTGTGCTTAACGATCAAGATCGAATGGAACTTTTTTTAGTCTGATGGTTTCAACTCCTTTATTTTCAATGGTCTAATATTTTAAATAATTAGCTTAAAGACTCCCTTAATTAACATACTG
>JBDKGQ010000184.1:0-3481 GCA_039798145.1 Bacteroidota bacterium | reverse complement strand
TCTACGCGCTCACGGATTCTGTTTACGCAGCCAGCATTATACGTAATTTGAAAATTATGAATGTTAATGTCTCTGGCATTATTTAATGAATCAACAAACGTAAAACTGCTATTATTCATTAAACTATTATTGATGTTGCCTGATATAGGGAAATCTCTCATGACGCCACCTTGAAAAACCACTTTCACATTCGCTGTATAATAAACAGGCGATAGCGCTTCATTCAAATTAAATCCTTTGTAATTCACATCTCCGCTATATTGAAATGTAGTTCCTTCAACTTTTACCTCTCTTGAAAAGTTATTTGCTTTTGATTTTACAATGACATTGAAATCCATTACCAATGCTGCCGTGCGAGGTGGCTTATTAAAAGTTCTGGCCAATTCATTCAGTACCTCACGACCATATGCATCTGTTTCGCTAAGTGCAATATGCATCGGGACCGTTTTCGTATAATTCCCATTTAGGTTTCCTGAAGTATTATTTATTTGTCCACCGATTGGATGTATCTGTCCGAATATAAGCTGCGGACAAATCAGGATGAATACAATAATTAAGAAACGTTTCATAGCAATAATTAGTTGTTGTTTGAGGTATTTATCAAAGGTAATATTTCTTGTAAATCTGCTTTTATCATTTGATAATCGCCTTGGTTTTTAAACCAGGTTATCTGACGTTTAGCATAATTTCTCGAATGCTGTTTGATTAATTCGATGGCATTATCTAGTGTGATTTTTCCATCAAAATAATCGAATAATTCAGAGTAGCCAACAGTATGTAGTGATGATTGATTTCGATAAGGCTTTAATGACTCAACTTCTTTTTCCAAACCATTTTCAATCATTTTATCGACTCGCTGATTGATTCGATCATAGAGTATTTCTCTTGGTAAATCGATGCATAAATTAATCGAATGATATTTTTTTACCGATTCTTTTTTATTGATTAAAGAAGAGTAGGGCTGACCAGTAAAACGAATCAGTTCTATTGCTCTTAAGACGCGCGAAGGATTATTTAAATCGACCGCTGCATAATGAGTAGGGTCTTTTTGTTTTAACTCTTCCGTAAAAAAAGCAAGGCCTTTATTTAAATATTCCAGTTTAAGCGCACTGCGAAAATCTTCTGGAATAGGAGGTAAGTCATCCAATCCTTCAAGTAAAGCTTTTATGTATAAACCAGTGCCACCAGTAACAACTATATGACTGTTAGTTTGACTGAGTTCGGTTATTTTATAATGAGCATAATCGCAAAACACGCCTGCGTTGACATCATCAGCAACCGATAACTCGTCGATAAAGTGATGTTTAATTTGTGCAAGCTCTTCTTCGGATGGTTTGGCTGTTCCAATATTCATCTCCTTAAAGCATTGCCTTGAATCTGCAGAGATAATCTCGGTATTGAAGTGTTTGGCTAGCTCAATAGCAAGTGCTGTCTTACCCGATGCGGTAGGACCTCCAACAATAATTAGCGTTGCTTGCGACATTGTTTTTTATTACACAAAAAAACCACAAAGCAAACTTTGTGGTTTAATGGAATTATCATTTATAAATTAATAATCTTCTTGCTGGTCATCAGAATCGCTGAAGTTTTCTTCACTATTTTCTTCTTCGTTTTCTTCCTCTTCGCCTTCTTCTCCCATGCCTTCAATTTCTTCTGCTTCAACACCATCTTCTACATCTCCCATAATATCATCTACCAAATCATCCTCTTCTTCTGGTTCTTCATCTATGATTTCATCAGCCAATAATAAACTTGCTAATGTATCTTCAGGAGATAATTTAACCTTTCCAACAGGAGCAGGCTTGTATTGCTTTGGTGCATCGCCAACAGACTTTACACAAACAGGATAAAGACGTTTTTCGTCAGCAGTAGGAATAATTTTCGAAAGCTCAACGAAGAAACTCCAGTTTGCATCATAGTCGAAAATGTACATCATTTTCTGATGTGGATCGTTGATATGATTTTTGATTAATGAATCTTTCATCAATGGTAAATCGTTTCCAGCACTATCTTTCTTCGCTTCTAAAACGATTTCTTGTTCTTTAATCCAATGATCAGTGCAGATAAAAAATGATGCAGGTTTAGAAGCATCAAATCCGATTGACGATTGAATGATATTATGAAAATCTTCGAACGTTTGAAGATTTGTGATTTCGATATCACGCACAACATCCTCATGATCTTCGAACATTACTTTAAAACGGTAAACAACAGGCATAGTATCTAGTTTATCTTACAAATTTAAAATCCTTTATCAATAATACAAATTTATTTCTTTGCAGGGGTTAATCCAAGTTCATTCGCCTTAAGCAGCATGTATTGCAGGGCAGGCTCAAATTCATTGGGAATATCACCATCTAAAATTGCTTCGCGAATAGCATTTTTTATAATTCCCACTTCTCGGCCCGGAGATAAATTGAAGGTCTCCATAATATGTTCACCGGTAATAGGTGGTTGCCAGTTTCGAATGCTGTCTTTTTCTTCTACTTCTATTAATTTTTGTTTTACAAGTTCGAAGTTGGCTTTGTATTTCTTTTGCTTGAATTCATTTTTTGTTGTTACATCAGCACTGCATAGCAACATCAAATCATCGATATCATCACCGGCTTCAAACAATAATCTTCGAACAGCAGAATCGGTAACTTCACTTTTAGCAAGAACTATCGGACGTAAATGGAGCAGTACTAATTTTTGAACGTACTTCATTTTTTCATTCATCGGAAGTTTTAAATCGCGAAAAATTCCTGGCACCATTCGCGACCCTTTGTCTTCATGTCCGTGGAAGGTCCACCCATGCTCAGGATCAAAGCGCTTAGTAGGAGGCTTTGCAATATCATGTAATAGCGCAGCCCAACGTAACCAAAGATTATCTGTTGTTGCGCAGATATTATCCAATACTTCCAAGGTATGATAGAAATTATCTTTATGTGATTTCCCATTAATGGTATCTACGCCATGCAGGTTATGTAGTGCAGGAAAAATTATTTTAAGCAAGCCTGATTTGAAGAGTAAATCGAAGCCAATAGAAGGCTTTGCCGACATCAACATTTTATTAAGCTCTTCAGCCACTCGCTCCATGCTGATGATTTTGATACGGTCGCGTTGTGCAACAATGGCATCAAACGATTCTTTCTCGATGGTAAATCCTAACTGTGCTGCGAAACGAATAGCACGCATCATTCTTAAAGGGTCATCGGAGTAAGTAATCTCAGGCTCTAAGGGCGTGCGAATAATTTTGTGCTCTATATCAGTTAATCCTTGAAATGGATCTAATAGTGCTCCGTAATTATTTTCGTTGATACTTATTGCAAGCGCATTAATGGTAAAGTCTCTTCTATTTTGATCGTCTTCTAAAGTACCTGTTGAAACAGTCGGCTTTCTAGAGTCGGGATTATAACTTTCTTTTCTCGCACCCACAAATTCAATTTCCCATTCATCGGTTTTAATCATGGCCGTTCCAAAATTTTTGAATACGGTTACG
>JBDKGQ010000183.1:0-3493 GCA_039798145.1 Bacteroidota bacterium | reverse complement strand
ATTTGGAGAGCACATAAGAAAGGTGCTTACTTCGGTAATCCTTGCTTTACACAGATTCACCCTACTTGTATTCCAGTATCGGGCGATCATCAATCGAAATTAACGTTGATGTCAGAGTCGTTAAGAAATGACGGACGTATTTGGGTACCGAAACAAAAAGGAGATCCAAGAAAGCCACAAGATATTCCAGAAGAAGAAAGGGATTATTACTTAGAAAGAAGATATCCTTCGTTCGGAAACTTAGTACCACGTGATATTGCTTCGCGTGCTGCAAAAGATATGTGTGATAATGGATTTGGAGTTGGTAATACAGGCTTAGCAGTTTACCTTGACTTTAGCGATGCAATCAATCGTTTAGGAGAAAAAGCTGTTGAAGCGAAATATGGTAACCTGTTCGATATGTATAAACAAATCACAGGTGATAATCCGTATAAAACACCAATGATGATTTATCCAGCAGTTCACTACACAATGGGTGGATTATGGGTAGATTATAATTTGATGACTACCATTCCAGGATTATATGCATGTGGAGAGGCGAACTTTAGTGATCATGGTGCGAATCGTTTAGGAGCATCTGCATTGATGCAAGGATTAGCTGATGGATACTTCGTATTACCTTATACTATTGGAGATTATTTAGCAGGTGTTGAACGTAAGCCAATTGCTAATGATACTCCTGAGTTTATGGAAGCAGAAGCGAAAGTAAAAGATCGTTTAGGAAAATTACTTTCTATTAAAGGAAGTAAAACTGTTCATGATTTCCATCGTGAATTAGGTTTGATTATGTGGAACCATTGCGGAATGGCTCGTAACGAACAAGGCTTGAAAGAAGGTATCGAGAAAATCAAAGCTTTGAAAGCAGATTTCTGGAATAATTTATTGGTTCCAGGAGAAGCATTAGAATTAAATCAGAATTTAGAGAAAGCAGGACGTGTTGCAGATTTAATTGAGCTTGGAGAATTAATGATGGTAGATGCATTGAATCGTAATGAAAGTTGTGGTGGTCACTTCCGTGAAGAATACCAAACTCCAGAAGGAGAGGCATTACGTGATGATGAAAATTACGCTTACGTAGCAGCTTGGGAGTACAAAGGCGACGGGCAAGCTCATCAATTACACAAAGAAGAATTAAAATACGAGAATGTTAAGCTTTCACAACGTTCTTACAAATAACATTTAACCCACCAAATAAAAAATAGCTATCATCATGAGTGGAAATATGAATTTAACTTTAAAAGTCTGGAGACAAAAAAACACAAAGTCTTCTGGAAAATTTGAAACATATCCTGCAAAAAACGTTTCTCCTGACATGTCATTTTTAGAGATGTTGGATGTTGTAAACGAAGACTTAATCAAAGGCGGAAAAGAGCCTATTGCATTTGATCACGATTGCCGTGAAGGTATCTGTGGTATGTGCAGTATGTATATTAACGGTCGCGCACATGGGCCAAACAAGGGCGTAACTACTTGTCAGTTGCACATGCGCAGCTTTAAAGATGGCGACACTGTTATCATCGAACCTTGGAGAGCATCTGCATTTCCTGTGTTAAGAGATTTAGTTGTTGACAGAAGAGCTTTTGATACTATTCAACATGCAGGAGGATTTATTAGTGTAAATACAGGATCAGCACCTGATGCGAATAGTATTCCTGTTCCAAAGGCAAACGCTGACGAAGCATTTAACTCAGCAGCATGTATTGGTTGTGGAGCTTGCGTTGCAGCTTGCAAGAACTCATCGGCGATGTTATTCTTATCAGCAAAAGTTTCTCAATATGCGTTATTACCGCAGGGAAGAGTTGAAGCGAAGCAACGTGTAGGAAACATGTTAAAAGCACACGACGAAGCAGGATTTGGTGCATGTACTAACACAGAAGCATGCGAAGCAGAATGTCCGAAAGGAATTTCTGTAAGCAACATTGCACGCCTGAACAGAGAGTATTTTTCTTCGATGGTTTCAGGTGATTAATTGAAACAAATCATTAAAATAGAAAAACCCTCCTATTAATTTTAGGAGGGTTTTTTATTTGAGGATGTAACCTCGTATATTTGTAACTAATGAAACGAATACTAATTATTCTTTCTTTCCTTTTTGTCGGTGTGTTAAGAACAAGCGCACAAACTGGTTTATGCAAGGATTCGCTACGACAAGCGCAACCGACCTACTCTTGCCCTGTTGAGTACAGACCTGTTTGTGGTTGTGATGGCGAGACGTATCGAAACGAATGCAATGCCTATTACAGAGCGGGCTTAAATTATTATTCAGATGGTAGTTGCAGATCGTTTGACTTTGACATAACACCGAATGCAGTTACTTATCAATTGAACTTACAGATTTATAGAAAAACGAGAGGTTATGTATTAGTAACTGTTTTCAATACATTGGGATATCGTGAATTCGAATATCAGATTTTTGTTCCTGACGCTGCGAGTATTGGTGGGGCTTATCCATTTCCATTAGATTTAAACTTTTTAGATAGCGGTGTATACTTACTGCAAGTTGTTTCTGATGGAGAACAATTGGTAAAGAAGTTTTATAAGTACAGGACGGATTAATTTATCGTCATATTAAAATTTTTTAATACTTTTATTCTATAAATACATCAAATGAATAGTTGGAAAAAAACTATTCAGGTTGCCATATACATCTTTTGTTTTTTATCCATTACGAAAAGTAACGCTACTAATAGCAACCTGACTACACTATGTGACACCACCGCCCCTACAATAATTGCAAGTGGTCCTACTACATTTTGCAGTGGTGGTTCAGTTACGCTAAGTGATAGTCAGGGAAGAATTTTACATTGGAGCAATGGTGCTGATTCTATTTCAATTACTGTTGCTTCTTCAGGAAATTATAGCGCATACTATGATTCTGCTGGATGTATAAGTAATACGACTTCTATTGAAGTTATTGTTAAGCCGAAGCCAACAGGCGTTTATTTAGATTGTCCTTATCAGCTTTGTCAAAACGACTCTGGTTTAGTTACCATCTTGGGTAACACATTTGGATTAAGTTATCAGTGGGATGATGGAAGTTTTGGATCTAGCATCTGGTTAAAAAATTTCCAGAGAAGCGTTATAATAACAAATAGTGTAGGATGCAGCGAGCAACTATACACCAACACCTATATTACTTATATAAATCCAATATTCCTTATTGGCGATTTGGATATTTGCAGAGGCGAATCAACAACATTATCGGTTGACAATCCTGATCCAAATGAGACTTACTATTGGAGTGACGGACAAACAGGTCCTTCAATAACAGTGTCGCCATTTAGCACTGCTACTTACAGTGTTATTAATTGGTCTACATCAGGAATGTGTAACAGCTATGCCGAAGTTGATGTGAATGTGCATGTACCTGTGGCCACGATTTCTGGAGTAAGTACATTATGTAGTGGACAAAATTCGTCGTTAAGTGCGACAGGTGGCAATCAATTTTTATGGAGTACTGGCGCTACCGGTAGTGGAATATTAATTAATCCAA
>JBDKGQ010000182.1:0-3496 GCA_039798145.1 Bacteroidota bacterium | reverse complement strand
GGCGACCATTGAATTTCATTCTTCAAAAAATCAAACTGATAACTTCCTGCTTTTGTTAAACGCTCCGCATCAAATAATAATTTTTGATTATCGATAAGTGCTTCACGACTTTTCTTTTGAAGTGTAATATCAGTTGAAATACAAAGCACATTTACTTTATTGTCTAACGATGGAAATGGAATTTTTATTGAATCAAAAAACAACACTTCCCCATCAGCAGTTGTAAATTTTTCTTCTACTCGAACCATCACCCCTTCTTCAATTACAATTTTATCGGAAACTATATGCTCGTCATATTCCGATTCATTTTTATATACATCGGAGACTTCTTTAGCAGGCAAATCTGCAATATCCATCTTAATCAAATCAACCAAAGCTTTGTTTGCTTGAATGATGTTTCCTGCTGCGTCTTTAATAAAAATCAATTGAGGACTCGCATCTAAAATTTGCTGGATAAAATTTCTATTTCTTTCGAGATCAGATCGAATTTCCTTTTGCTCAGTAATCTCTACACCGTAACCTAAAAAATGAGTGAAGTTTCCTTCTTCATCAATATAAGGTTTTATTCTTCTTAAATAATATCTTACTTTCCCTTCTTTATCAGTTAGTAATTCTTCTATTTCTACTTCATTTTTTGTTTCAAGCACTGTGGTAAGCATTGCTCTTCTCTTTTGAGCAATATCTTTAGGGACATTTCTAAACTCGCAGTACTCTAAATCCGTTTTACCAATAATCCATTTTCTTACTTCTGGATCACGTACTGCTTTTGGATTTACATATACATATTTAAACTCCATGTCCAGCACGACAAAGTCGCCAGGCAATTGAGCAAGTAACGACTCGAAAAAATGTTCTTTAATTGACATGGGGATAATTCATTTTAATAAGCAATATCCTAAATTTTTCCTTCCTTAATCATTCTATAAATGGTGCTTTTACCTATATCTAATCGCTTAGCAACTTCAATTACATTATGATCAAAACGATTTAAGTAATGACGAATTATTCTTGCATCATATTCTTGCAAAGTAAGATCCTGATCTAATAAATCGGTAGGCGTTTTTGTTGCAGTAAATGTAATATCTGTTGGAGTAATTTGTGAACCATCAGCCATTACCGCAGCTAACTCAATTACTGCTTTTAACTCTCTAACGTTACCGGGGAACCGATAAAAAAGTAATTTGTCTTTTGCTTCGGGAGTTAAATTTTTACGAGGGAATTTATTTTCAAGACAAAATGTATCCAGAAAATGTTTCGCTAAAATCAGAATATCATTTCCTCTTTCGCAAAGAGGAGGCAAATTAATTGGCAAGCCTAATAATCGATAATATAAATCTTCTCTAAAATTACCTCTTGCTGTTTCTTCTCCTAAATTTTTATTAGTTGCAACAATTATTCTTACATCAATCTTTACAACTTCACTACTACCTAAACGAGTAATTTCTTTTTCTTGTAAAACCCTTAATAATTTTGCTTGCATCGAAACTGGCATTTCACCAATTTCATCTAAGAACAAAGTACCACCATGCGCATCTTCAAACTTCCCACTACGTCGTGTTGTAGCTCCTGTAAAGGCTCCTTTTTCATATCCAAATAATTCGCTTTCTAAAAGATCATTCGGAATAGACGCAACATTGATTGCGATAAAAGGTGCTTTCGCTCTTTCAGAATTATAATGAATTGCTTTTGCTACAAGTTCCTTTCCTGTTCCCGTTTCTCCTGATATGGAAACTACAATTTGTGTAGATGCTCCTTTGTCGATCAAACGATAAACATGTTGCATAGCATCACAAGAACCAATTAATAAATTATTCTTTAAATACTTTCCCTTTATCTGCTCCTTTAGTTCTTGAATTTCGTTTTGAAGAATTACATTTTTACGAATATTATTTATCGAATTCCAAAGACGTTCTTTTGTTTCTTCATTCTTAACGATGTAGTCGTATGCGCCTTTTTTTAAAATATCTACTGCAGTAGAAATATTTTCTTGTCCTGAAATCGCAATGACATGACAAGAAGGAACATCTTGCTTAATTCGATTAAGAACTTCATCGCCCATCATGTCAGGCAATGTATAATCGAGTGTTACAACATCGGGCTGAAGGTGCAAATCTTTTAAAAGTGCTTTTCCACTGGTATAGCGATAAACTTCATTATCTGGATTGGCGGACAAATGATGATGTATCAATTCTCCATACCAAACATCGTCTTCGGCTATAAAAATTTTAAGTGGCCTTTCGGTATGAATAGTTTCGTTTTGCATATGCGAGAACAAATTTACGAAATCCATCAATCCTATTAACTTTGCCGAATAAATATGAAGTTACACGACCCATTTAGCGCTTTGCGGATTAAAGAATTCCGATTGTTTTTATCAGCTAAATTTCTGATTACTGTTGCCACGCAAATGCAGGCTATCATTGCGAGCTGGCTGATTTATGAAAAAACGAAAGATCCATTTAGTCTTGGACTAATCGGATTAGCAGAAGCTATCCCTGCGCTATCACTTGCATTACCTGGTGGACTAATTGCCGATCGATTTAGTCGTAAAAGGATTATGTTGCTTTCCTCGTTGCTAATGGTAATCAGCGCCATTACATTATGTGTTTATACGAACCCCAAGCTGAGTAGTCAGTTTAGCAGCCATCTGTTTTTTACCGGCGTTGGAACCTTGTATTTCGTTATTTTTTTAGTTGGCGTTGCAAGAGGCTTTTATGTCCCAGCACAAGCTGCATATTGGGCGCAAATTCTTCCGAAAGAAAAGTATGTTAATGGTTCGGTATGGAATAGTAGTCTTTGGCAAATTGGTGTGGTAACCGGACCAGCATTAGGCGGTATTTTTTATGCGAAAACAGGCGCTTTTATTTCCAGCGCAATTGTGATGATATTAATTATGTTGGTAGCGGTATTAATTACCTTCTTTGCCAACACCAGCATTTCACGTCAATCGAGTATGGAGTCGGTTGGTGAAAGCATTCAAAAAGGCATTCGTTATTTCTTTAAGCACCCCGTTTTATTATCAGCGGTTTCCCTCGATCTATTCGCAGTTTTGTTTGGAGGTGCAGTTGCTTTACTTCCAGCATTTGCTGATACAATTTTACATGCTGGCCCAGAAGGATTGGGGTATTTACGCTCTGCACCAGCTATAGGTGCTGTTACCATGTCGTTGATTATGGCCTTTTATCCACCACATCATGCAGCAGGTAAAAAGATGCTATGGTGTGTTGCAGGATTTGGATTATGCATGATTGCTTTCGCACTGTCCACTTCTTTTATTCTGTCATTTGCGATTCTACTTCTCAGCGGAATGTTTGATAACGTGAGTGTGGTAATCCGATCTACGATTTTGCAAACACATACGCCCGATGAAATGAGAGGGAGAATATCAGCCGTGAACAGTATTTTCGTAGGTAGCAGTAATGAGTTGGGGGCGTTTGAGTCAGGACTTGCAGCCCGCTATTTAGGATTGGTTCCTTCGGTGGTTTTTGGAGGAGTA
>JBDKGQ010000181.1:0-4593 GCA_039798145.1 Bacteroidota bacterium | reverse complement strand
GATAGATCGTTTCGTTTATTTCAATGATGGAGATGGAATTCCTGATTATATGAAACGACTAAATTCCACTGGAGGAATTCACACAGACACATCAAGTAATTATAGCACCTATGTAAAAGGAATAAAAAAATACATGGTAATGGGATTAGGCAATATGGATAAAGCAGAAAATGTTTTAGAAGCTTTAATCTATGCTCAAAAATTTGCTATTCCTGGGAGTGAAATTGTTTTGCTATCCGACAATAATTCTTCTCCAAGAGATACAGCACTTATTGACTCACTTAAACTCCCTGTTAAAGTGATTGCTTGTGGCGTGGATGATTGCGACCTTAATACCTCTTTGATTAACATTGCTTATCGTACAGGAGGATCCATCCATACAGGAGTAAGTGATGTGCGCGACTTTAAAAATGCAAAACGACCTAAAGACAGAGAAATAATCATCAACATCGGAGAAAAAAAATACATTACTATAGGACGTTCATTAAAATGTGTGAACTGCAATTGCGACCCTGACTTAAGATATTTTTAAAATAGACTTCTATGAAAAGACACATCATTTTCTGCTGCATGATATTGACAACTTGCTACAAAACAGAAGCACAAATTTATATTATCACTGCAGATCATTTGTTTTACATCGAACATAACGAGGAAAATGAAATCGAACTTGATTTATATTTCCAGCAATATAAAAACGAAAAGACAATACCTTCCGCAAATCTATTTACGCTGGATTATGACAATCTTGTTGTTAAAACAGAAATGAATAATGTAGTAAAAGCTTATCCTATTTCACAAATAACAAAACATGATGATTTAATCGATTGTGTGTATATCGACACTGTCAAAAACATCAATTATCATTTAAAATACTATTATAAACATCCAACACTTACTACCTCATTCTTATTTATTTCATGGAAGAATAACAATGAAGATCCAGCAGTGTCGGAAAGTGTGTATGTAGGTCCTCAGTCAAATATATTTTAATCCCGATATTTACCATATGAAAAATTCAAATTCTCTAACCAATATAGTCCATGCATTTTTAATAATAAGCAGTTTAATTTCTTGCAAGCAGGAGACAACTTCCCAAAGTATTATTTCAAAAGAAAAAACTAAACAGCAAAAAACAATCGTAATACAACCCTACAGCGATCTCGATAAATCACAGGCAGACCTTATTATTTCTGAGATAAAGAATGTTTGTCCGAAGGTGGTAGTAAATAAGCCTATACCACTTCCAGCAAGCGCTTACTACGCAGCTAACAAACGTTTCCGGGCTGATTCGATTATTGCGATACAAAAAAGAATTTGTCAAAATAAGTACACACTGTTAGGATTGACAAGTAAGGACATCAGCACTACAAAAGGCAATGCAAAAGATTTTGGAATAATGGGACTAGGTTTTTGTCCAGGATATTCGTGTGTTGTTTCATCCTTTCGACTAAGAGGGAATAATCGAATGGAAAAATTTCGCAAAGTGACGTTGCATGAATTAGCGCATACAGAAGGATTACCGCACTGCCCTAACCTACATTGCTATATGCGCGATGCGAAAGGCAAAGATCATCTGAATGAGGAAACTGATTTTTGTGATGGGTGTAAGAAAAAATTGCTTGAGAAGGGTTGGAAATTGTAATTATTTGGAAATTTTAAATTCTTTTTTGCGAATAAGTAACTATTTTTAAGCATCCCAAAACCAAAATGCCTTGAAAACATCGTTACGCCTATTCGTCCTATTATTTGCTATTAACCTATTTACAAATGCCAATGCGCAGGTTGTGGTTAATGAATATTCAGCATCTAACTTAACTCAATTTGTGGATGACCACAGTGATTATGAAGACTGGATTGAACTTTACAATGCAGGAAGTAGCTCATTAAATATTGGGGGATATTACTTAAGTGATGATTCTACAAACAATACGAAATATCAGATTCCTGCAGGGATACAAATAAGCGCAGGAGGATATTTTCGATTCTGGTGCTCTGGCAGAAATACTTTTTCAGGAAATAATTACCATACTAACTTCCGAATTACGCAAACAAAAAATAATGGAGAAGACATTGTATTTTCAGATCCTTCAGGAATTATTATCGATGCAACGGATGCATTAAAAACTCAAAACGGTCACTCACGAGGAAGAACAACCGATGGCGGCAGCACATGGGGTATTTTTATTATTCCAACACCGAATGCGACTAATAATTTATCTACTTCCTATACGCGTTACGCCGACAAACCTGACTTCTTCTATAATGCAGGATTTTATACAGGTTCGTTAACCTATTTCATGTCGACAACAGAAACGAATGCAACTATCCGATATACTGATAACGGTACTGCACCTACGTTAGCTTCGCCAGCATATCTTAATCCTAATACAATTACCCAAACAAAAGTGATTAAAGCTATCACCTATAGTAGCGACCCCACTATCCTTCCGAGCTTTATGGAGTTTGCAACTTACTTTATCAATGTAAATCATACGTTGCCGGTTGTTTCCATTTCAGCAACACAACTAAACAATCTTGCCAACGGTGCTGGTAATTTAGAACCCAAAGGATCTTTTGAATATTTTGATACAGCAGGAGTACGTAAAGCAAATACCTATGGTGAATTTAATCGCCACGGACAAGATTCATGGGTACTTAGTCAGCGTAGCTTAGATTTTATTTCTCGTGATGAAATGGGATATAATCATAGTGTTGAAGAAAAACTATTTGAGTATTCACCGCGTCAAGATTTTCAACGTTTGATTTTACGTGCTGCTGGTGATGACAATTATCCAGCAGATCATCGTCAGGCAAATGAAGGTAGTTGTCATGTACGTGATGCTTATATTCATATGCTATCTAAAAAAGGCGGAATGAACCTCGATGTTAGAAATGCTGAAAAGTGTATCGTGTATTTGAATGGTTCGTATTGGGGAGTGTATGATATACGCGAGAATCCTGATGAGCATGACTACACGGAATATTATTACGGACAGGATAAATACAATTTGTATTATATCGAAACCTGGGGAAATACATGGGCAGAATATGGTGGACCTGCAGCACTAAATGAATGGGGCTCACTGTGGAGTTATATCCAGAATAATAGCATGGCTAATCCTACAAATTATAATTACGTAATGAATCGTTATGACGCAAGTAGTCTTGTAGATTATGTGATCACTAATGCAGTGACTGTTTGTTCTGATTGGCTAAACTACAATACGGGATGGTGGCGCGGATTAGATTCCACACAACAACATTTAAAGTGGGGATATATTTTGTGGGATAACGATGCCACATTTGGTCATTATATTAACTACACTGGAATACCTAATACAAGTTATACAGCAGATCCTTGCGATGTAGAAGCATTAGCATTTAAATCGCCTAAGACAAAATCCAGCGTTCAATCAATTTTATATTTCGCGAATGGCTGATTTATGGAATACTGTTTTCAGTTGCGATAATATGCTTTCGCAGTTAGATAGTATCAGAGCAAAGCTTACTCCTGAAATGGCTGCACATGGCGCTCGTTGGGGCGGTACGCTTACTGAGTGGAATCAAAACATGGATTCATTGCGTGCATTCATTGCTAATCGTTGTAACTACATGCCAAGTGGAATGATGGGATGTTATGGTTTAACGGGGCCTTATAATATTACATTGAATGCAGATCCTGCCAATTTTGGTAAAGTACGTTTTAATACTATTGTGCATGATCAGTTTCCTTGGACAGGAACTTACTTTGGTGGAATGGATAATATTTTTGAAGCAATGCCTGATACGATGCGTTCATTTATCAATTGGACCTCTAACAGTCAAGTGTTTCAACCAAACGACAGTACTGCACTCGTTAAAGTAAACCTCGTTAGTAACGATTCAATTGTAGCACATTTTGATTACGCAACAGCAGTTTACGGAATGAATCAGACAGAGCCAATTGCTAACGTCTACCCTACTGTTATTGATGAATTCACTCAGCTTGACTTTAGTTTACCTGAAGCAACAGCTGTTGATATTCAATTGGTAGATATAAACGGAAAAATTATTCGAGCGTTTGCGAAAGGAACAACTATGCAAAGTGGATTTCATAGTATGCAATTATCGATTCCAGCAGGAAGTTTACAGAATGGAATTTATTTATTGCAACTAAGAGCAGGCAATTATTCGAAGTCTTTCAAGCTTATAAAAGCGAAATAAAATTGTTTATTTGATTGACTCGATTGTTTTTTCAAGAGCAGGAAAATTGATTGATGGCATTGCTCCAAACTGTATGGCATAATAGCCATGAGGTCGTATTGGTGATTTTGTTTTAATTAATAATTGATAAACGCCAGGAGGAATTTTGGATAATCCATTCTTATCTGTAATTCGAATTGCCTCCATCGAATGTTCTTTTAATCGAGCAGGTGTTTCATCTTTTAATCGCACCCAAGTAGAATCCTGTTGACTAACGACTAATCTGCTTAATTGTAAAAATGCTTCAAAGCCAACTTGCTTATCCAAATCGCTATTATCAAAACGATAAGAAACGCGATCACCTTTATTAGGAGAAAAATTAGAAGGCAAAGGAGAAATAATTCGGAA
>JBDKGQ010000180.1:0-3513 GCA_039798145.1 Bacteroidota bacterium | reverse complement strand
GGAACCAATTGCGGTTAGAGGATGATACGCAGAAGTATTGTTACGAATCCAGTCTTTAAAAATACCCCACGTTTCTTTTTTAACCTGATCATGTAATAATCGAATAGTACCAATATTAAATGATTGTGCAGCGATAATTTTATTTTTTGAAAACAGGGTTAACTCCGTACTACCACCACCTACATCAATGTATAAATACGACTGATCATACTCGAGATGTTCAGCAATATGATTAGAATAAATTATGTGTGCTTCTGTTTTACCATCAATCACATCGATACTAACGTCGCTGTATTTACTAACAAAATCTACAATCTCCTGACTATTACTTGCATCGCGCATAGCAGATGTTGCACACGCCCGATAATCGATTGCTCCAAAAACATCAATAAGAATTTTGAATGCTCTCATTGATTTGGCCAAAAGCATTTTCTTTTCCTCTGATATTTTACCATAACGAAAAACATCTTCTCCTAAGCGAATAGGCATACGCACTAACTCTGCTTTTTTAAAAACAGGCTCACCACCTTCTTCAAACACATTACACAACAATAACCGAACGGCATTAGAACCAATATCGATTGCAGCAAATTTTAACATTGTACCAAGGTAAATAAAAGCTTTTAAAAATTAAATCTGAGCGTTATTTTTTTCGATGTATTTGTAAATTTCATCCTGCGATTTAAATTTACTTTTAACTTTTGAAAAATGATACGGATTATTTTGAAAAACATTAATACTTCTCGCTTTCGTATTATCATTCCACTGAATTTCGAGCATATCAATCAATTGTTTTTTTAGCGACTCATCGTACACAGGTACTCCTACTTCGCTACGATGATCTAAATTACGAGTCATCCAATCGGCTGAAGACAAATAGACCTTAGGAGCACCATTATTTGAGAATACAAAAACCCTTGCATGCTCAAGGTATTTATCTACGATGCTGATGGCTTCAATATTTTCACTTAACGAGTTGATACCAGGAACAAGAGAACAAATACTTCTTATAATCAATCTTATTTTAACGCCAGCCGCAGAAGCCTCGTAAAGCTTCTTTATCATTTCAGGATCGGTCAGACTATTCATTTTCAAAAACAACCAAGCATCATGTCCTTGCTTAGCATGCTCAATTTCTGCATTGATTAATTGTAAGTATTTTTTTCGAGTAGAAAATGGAGAAACTACTAAATGTTTATAGGTTCCGATTTTCAAATTATCGTTATAAAAATTAAATACTTTTAAAACCTCTTCTGTAATTCTTTTATCGGCAGTTAACAAGCTATAATCAGCATAAAGCTTAGCAGTATCTTCATTAAAATTACCTGTTCCAACATGAGCGTAATTAACCAGTTTGTTTTGTTCCTGTCGAGAAATCAAAAACAACTTACTGTGCAATTTAATTCCTGGAACTCCATAAATCACTTTTACCCCTTCATCATTTAATTTATTTGCCCATCGAATATTTGCTTCTTCATCAAAACGAGCTTGTAGTTCTACAATTGCAGTAACTTTTTTTCCGTTTTTAATGGCGTTTATTAATGAATTAATGATTCGGGAATTATTAGCCATTCGATATAACGTAATGCTTATCGAAACTACTTTAGGGTCGATAGATGCTTCGCGAAGCAAATTGATTACATGCGTGTAGGATTGATAAGGGAAAGAAAGTAAAACATCCTGCTTAGCAATTATTTTAAACATACTTGTTCTTGCAGGAATATCTTTATGAGGAAGTACTGGCAAATTCTTTTGCTTAAGCTCTAATCTATTTAGAGAGGGGAAGCGAATAAAATCAACGAAGTTGTGATAACGCCCTCCGGAAATTGGCTGATCTTCTTTATTTAATTGAATCTTTTTTAGTAAAAACTTCAATGCTTCTGCAGGCATTGTTTCATCGTATACTAAACGTGTTGGTTGTCCTTTGCGACGATTCTTAATACTCTCTGAAACTTTTTTAACAATACTCTTAGTTACATCTTGCTCTAAGTCGAGTTCGGCATCACGCGTTATCTTAATTGTGAATGCTCGTATTGTATCATAATCAAAATTGAAAAACAAATCATCTAAGCAATATCTGATTACATCATCGAGCAATATAATGTATTTACTTTCCTTCGGGATAACTACAAATCGTGAAATAACATCAGAAGGAATTTCTAATAATGCAAACTTTGTTTTTGATCCTGCTTTTTGCATCATAATTAAAAAGTAAATGCTCCTGTCTTTCATTGCAGGAAACTCATTTAAATTATCAAGTAAGATTGGAACAAGCGCAGGTTGAACATGCTCATAAAAATAATCACGAACAAAAGCACCTTGATCTTTGGTAAGCTGATTTTCGTTTAACAAGAAGATTCCTTTTCTCTCCAACTCACTTAGAATCCTTTGAAAGCTATCATCAAATTCTTCTTGTTGCCTTACAATAATATTTTGAATACTATCGAGCAATTGAATCGGATTTTCTCCTAATAACTCTTCTCCTTTTTTACCAAGACGCACTAAGCGTTTAATGGAAGCAACACGAACGCGAAAAAACTCATCGCGATTACTCGAAACAATTCCCAAAAACTTGAGTCGCTCCATTAATGGAACACTCGGGTCATTTGCTTCTTGTAAAACCCTATCGTTAAAAGAAAGCCAACTTATATCGCGGTTAACGATAAGCAATTCATCTTGCTTCATAAAAATTATTTAGCTGATTTACGAACCGACTTCTTTCGTTTGATTGCTTTAGCGATAGTTTTCTTTTTTGCAGCTGGTACTTTCACTTCCGATTTTTTCTCTTTTTTAACCGGAGCTTTTGTTTTTTCTGCCTTGCTTATTTCTTTAACAAACTTTTTCGCAATTTCTTTAGCTGTTGACTTAACCACCTTAGCCATTCCCTGTGCTGCAACAGGATGTTGTTTCTTTAAAAAATAAGCAATTGTAATTGATAGTTGTTGCTCAATTTCTTTTCGTTGTTTCTTTTGCATTTGCTTTAGAATATGATTCAATGCAAATATTTTAAAAGAAAACTTGATTTCTTCAACGATTAGTAAAACATAACATTATGATAAATTTCTCTTGCAGTTTTTATAACTTTAACTTAATATCATAATGATTAATCAATCGCTTTATGACAACAAAAAGTATTTGTTAACTTTCCTGAATGTAAATTAATCTGATTCCAATTCAAATTTTCAAATTCGATGACAGCTGCTGCTGAAGTTGGAGGCGTAACAGCTGACAAGTTAGCTAATCCATCGATCTCAAAGTTACCTACTGGCGGTAGAGATGATGACGATGATCATCATGGCCGTGGTCATGATGATGACGATGATGAGGATGAAGGCGATGACGACTAACTAGTACAGTTGGCAAATGCGCTCTAGATTCTTACTTTTACTTTCACTAATTTCGCTCTGTGCCCTTGCAACACCGGCACAGGGCGAAGTTGTTTCACCAACCATGAAGTTGATTCATACGATTAATGGATCAATATCACCAAAATCTGTTCGTTCATCTGGTGAT
>JBDKGQ010000179.1:0-3521 GCA_039798145.1 Bacteroidota bacterium | reverse complement strand
CGCATACGGTCCAGTAAGAAGTCCATTGCTTCAATCGGATTCATATCCGCTAAGTGATTCCTTAAAATCCACATCTTCTGTAACATCTCACGGTCTAATAATAAATCATCTCTTCGCGTACTTGATGCTACTAAGTCAATAGCAGGGAATACACGCTTGTTCGCTAACTTACGATCTAACTGTAATTCCATATTACCTGTTCCTTTGAACTCTTCAAAGATTACTTCATCCATCTTTGATCCTGTATCTGTTAATGCCGTTGCAAGAATCGTTAATGAGCCACCATTCTCAATCTTACGTGCAGCTCCAAAGAATCGCTTAGGCTTTTGTAATGCGTTTGCTTCCACACCACCTGATAATACTTTACCCGATGCAGGAGCAACAGTGTTATACGCACGCGCTAAACGTGTAATAGAGTCTAATAAGATACATACATCATGTCCACATTCAACCATTCTCTTCGCTTTCTCTAAAACGATATTCGCAATCTTCACATGACGATCAGCAGGCTCATCAAACGTTGATGAAATAACTTCTGCTTTTACACTACGTGCCATATCGGTTACCTCTTCTGGACGTTCGTCAATTAATAAAATAATTAAATAAACTTCTGGATGGTTTGATGCAATTGCATTCGCAACTTCTTTTAATAAAACTGTTTTACCCGTCTTAGGCTGCGCTACAATTAATCCACGTTGTCCTTTACCAATCGGAGTAAATAAATCCATTACACGCGTTGAATAATTCGATGGACCATGAATTAAATTGAACTTCTCATGCGCAAACAATGGCGTTAAGAAATCAAATGGCACACGATCACGAATAATCTCTGGCGCTTGTCCGTTGATGGTTTCTATTTTCACTAATGGAAAATATTTTTCGCCCTCACGGGGAGGCCTTACCGCACAACGAATGGTGTCACCCGTTTTTAATCCGTATTGCTTAATATGATTTTGCGCTACAAAAACATCATCTGGTGATGGTAAGTAGTTATAGTCTGATGAACGTAAGAATCCAAATCCTTCTGGCATTAATTCCAATACACCTTCTGTTTGCACATTACCGCCAAAGTCAAATGCAGGCTCTTGGTTTTGCACAGGACGTCTGTTTTGAAATTCGCGTTGCGGATAAGCAGGCTTTTGGTTTTCATGTGCTGGTCGTGCCGGTGCAGGCTCTTTTACTTCTTGCGTTGGAGCAGGAGTAGTATTTTCTACAATCGTAGGTGCAGCAACAGGAGCAGATTCAGCAACCACTGTTGGTGCTTGTTGTCTTGCAGGAGGAGCAACACGCTCTTCACCTTCTGGTTTACCTGGAATAATTCGTTGGCGCTTTGGACGACCATCGTTATTGTCAGGTTGCGTACGAACTTGCGCAGGTGCAGGAGCACTTGTTTTTTCAGCTGCTACTTCTGATTTTTCTTCTTTTATAGCCTTTGGTTTTTTAACCTCCGTTTCTTCTTTTGCAGGAGCTGTTTTCTTCGCTTTCACTGGCTTCGATGATTCAACTTTTGCAGGGGCATCAATACCTAATCCAGCATAATCGATATCTGGATGCAAGGCTTGATGGTCTAGGATTTTGTAAACTAAATCTTGTTTTTTAAGATTTTCAAAAGCTTCAATTTTTAATTTTTTTGCCAGTTCTTTTAGTTCAGGCAATAGCTTTTCATTCAACTGAATGATGTCAAACATAATATTTCTTTAAAGGTTTGTAAAAACATATACGCTCTTGAGCGTTACAATTTTTAAATGAGATAAGTTGGGAGTTGTGATTTCTTCGACAATTCGAAGAGGTAGCAGAACAAAAATCGCCAGACAGGCAATTACACTACAATAATACGGCTTTTTAACATATAATGTCAAGACTTCTATTCAAAATCTCCATATTTTATTAACAAGGCTTTATGCACTATGTAGGGCATTTATTGATTTTTAGATAATTTAGCCCCCATGATACAACGCATTCAAACCTTATATCTCGCCCTTATTGCTGCTATTTGCTTCACGGTTGCCTCTGTGAAATTGTACGAATTAACCCCTGGAGAAACGGCTAAAAGCACCATTTCATACACAGCTACAGTCTGGAAAATTACAGGTACAGATAAAGCTCAGGAAACAGTAATTTCTAATGCCCCATATCTTGGTTTGATTCTATTATTTGTTGGATTCTTGTCCTTAATCACAGCCTGGATGTATAAATCAAGAAAAAAGCAAATGACGATTTGTAAAATCATGTTGTTATGCTCTCTAGCTTGGGTAGGATTTTTCCTATCAGGCATCAATACGCTTCGTGTATTATCAGGAGCAGGGTATCAGTTTAAACTTTATCCTTTCACGGCAATTGTAGTGCTTGTTCCGCTATTTATCGTGTTGGCACTTCGTGGAATTAAAAAAGATGATGAGTTAGTCCGTTCCGCTGATCGTTTACGCTAAGGAGCCCCTTAATCCGAGTTCAATTACTTCTGTATTTTGCATTTTACCTGAGTTTATTTCAAAGCGTATCAAGGTCCTCATTTTATGAAATCCATGTACGCCTGCTGCACCCGGATTCATATGTAAAATCCCTAATTGCTGATCACGGACAACTTTCAGAATATGGCTATGTCCGCAGATAAATAAATCAGGCCTATGCATGATTAGTTTTTCTTTAATGCCCTTGGAATAACGGGTAGGATATCCGCCAATATGCGTGATAAAAACTTTTAATCCTTCACAAGTAAAAAACAAATCCAACGGAAAAGCCGAACGTAATACATGTCCATCGACATTGCCATAAACAGCCCTTAACGGTTTTAATTTAGCAATGCGATCAGTTAATTCAATTGTGCCGATATCACCTGCATGCCATACTTCATCAGCGTTAGCAACGTGCGATAGAATAGCGTCATCTATGTAGCCATGCGTATCAGATAATAAAAGGATTTTCTTCATCCTTAAATATTCTCCAATGCTTCGTTCGACATCCAGCCGGTATTGCCATTGGCAATTTTGATTTTCTTCCAGCCTTCTTGCTCTTCCACGATTTCTACCTTGGTGCCATTGTGCAGCAAAAACAAATTGGTTCCCTTTGCATCAGGAGCACTTTTAGCATAAGCGCTGCTATCCATTATAATAGCAAAGCTATAGTTGTAAATTAATCGATTCGCTGATCTTGCAACGATAAACAAGCAAAGTGATAATCCGAAAATAATTGTTGCAGCGTAAAAGCTTTTCTTTTTCTTCTCTACGGTTTTAGCAAACAAATAGATTAAAAATATTCCTGCGGCTATCCATAGTGTTATAATTGCAAATGCCGACCATTCAGTAGGAGAGAAGGTGGTAATAAAAATACTCCACCATTTTTCGTAAAACAATTGCGGAATAGGATCAATTTTATCAGAAGCCTTCGCATTTGCCAGTTTTAAATTATACTCGATGTCTTCATCAGCAGGAGCAATTTTTTTAGCTCGCTCATAATTCAAAATCGCTTTTGCATAATCGCCTGTTTTGTAATAGCAATTACCAAGATTAAAAAACAAGGCTGTA
>JBDKGQ010000178.1:0-3537 GCA_039798145.1 Bacteroidota bacterium | reverse complement strand
GAGTGCGAAAGGCACTGTTGGAACGCAAGCTGTAACTGTTGAAATCAGATCGCTGAATAGTAAATTCCTTGAACTGAATGTGCGACTACCACTTCAATTTAGAGATAAAGAGTTAGAAATTCGTGCGGATGTAGGAAAGTTGTTAGAGCGTGGGAAAGCTGATTTAAACGTAAGCATTGATAATAATGAATTAGCAAAACGTAGTACCGTTAACAAAGAAATTTTCTTGGCATACTATGAAGATTTAAAATCATTGGCAACCGAAACAGGAATGTCGGATGATAATATGTTAGATGCGATTTTAAAATTACCTGCGGTGTTAAATTCTGAAAAATCAGAAATGGATGAAGCACAGTGGAAGCAGTTAAAAGGACTTATTCAATCGGCTGTTGAGCAATTTAATTTGTTTAGAAGCAATGAAGGAAATGTGTTGGAGCAAGATGTGACACAACGATTGAATGCGATTGAAAATTCAATTCCACAATTAGAAAATTATGAGCAGGCACGTATCGAGAGTATTCGTACGCGTTTGCATAAATCAGTGAACGAATTAAAAGATCAATTAAACATCGATACGAATCGTTTTGAGCAAGAGCTGATTTATTACATCGAGAAGTTAGATATTTCCGAAGAGAAAGTAAGATTAAAAAGTCATTGTGATTATTTTATTCAGACTATGAATTCGAAAGAAGCGAATGGAAAAAAATTAGGTTTCATCACACAGGAAATTGGTCGTGAGATAAACACGATAGGCTCGAAAGCGAATGATGCCAACATGCAACGCATCGTAGTAGAGATGAAAGATGAATTAGAAAAATTGAAAGAACAATTAGCAAACGTATTGTGAAGATTAATCCGAATTATCAGCATAAATTAATTTTGTTTTGTGGGCCTTCGGGAAGTGGTAAAACAACCATCGTTCATCACTTATTGAAGAAATTTCCGATGATGCGTTTTAGTGTTTCTGCTACAACTCGTCCTAAGCGTGAGAATGAAACAGATGGCATCGATTATCATTTTTTATCGCCAGAAGAATTCAGAACAAAGATTGCGAACAACGAGTTTTTAGAGTGGGAAGAGGTTTACAAAGATCGTTATTATGGTTCTTTGAAATCAGAAGTAGATAGAATACTTAGTGAAGGCAATGTTGCTTTGTTTGATATTGATGTAGTAGGAGGGTTGAACATTCGTAAGAATTATGGCAGACAGTTATTAGATGTTTTTGTGATGCCTCCTTCGGTGGATGAATTACATAAACGTTTAGTAGCGCGCGCTACGGAAGATGAAGAATCGCTGCGCAAACGATTAGATAAAGCAGAAGAAGAAATGCATGCTGCGTTTCAGTTTAATCATGTAATCGTAAATATCGATTTACAAATGGCAATACAGGAAGCAGAAGAAAAAGTGCTTACGTTTTTAGAAGAAGAATTTCCTGAACCTGACGAAGCAGAATAAAATTATAACATGAAAATAGGTTTGTATTTCGGTTCATTTAATCCTGTGCATAACGGGCATATGATGATTGCAAACTATTTGGCGGAGTATTCCGACCTCGACCAAATTTGGATGGTTGTATCGCCTCAGAATCCGTTGAAACCAGCAAATGGTTTATTGCAAGACTACCACCGTTTTCATTTAGTAGAATTAGCCATTGGTGATTATAAAAAAATCAAGGCATCTAAAATAGAATTCGATTTACCGAAGCCTTCGTACACCATTCATACGCTTACGTATTTAAAAGAGAAATTTCCAGATTATTTTTTTTCATTAATCATGGGTGCTGATAATCTTCAAACCTTTCATAAATGGAAAAACTATGAAATGATTTTAGAAGAACATGATTTATATATTTATCCTCGTCGTGAGAGTGATGGTGGCGATTTAAAAAATCATGCACGCGTAAAGTGGATGGATGCTCCAATCATGGAAGTCTCCTCTACGATGATTCGTAAAGCGATTAAGGACAAAAAAGATGTTCGCTTTTTCTTACCTGCTGCAGTAGCGAGTTATGTGGAAGAAATGAGTTTTTATAAGAAGTAACTACGCCATTACCGTATTTATAATTGACTGAAATATTTGACCTCACCCTACCTCTCCAAAGGAGAGGAGTTGTTTTTCGATTTACATATTGATAGTCGGTATTAAAGTCTCTTTCGCGAAGCCTCGCTAGGAGAGGCAGGGTGAGGTCAGTAATTAGATGAATAGCGATGCTTCTCCAAGATTTTGATAAACCAATATTTAAGGTTGGTAGATATCTCAAAAACACTAACCAATTATTAAATGCAATACAACTTATATAAATAATATTTACTAATATTGATGTAAAGAATTGTATAGATGAAAAAACTAGTTTTTCTTTTATTTATAATAATATCCATCCCAGCTCATTCAGAGAAACTGATTGGCGGCGAAATTACCTGTCGTAATATAAATGGTTTAATGTATGAAACTAAATTAACTATTTACAGAAATTTAGCACCTAGCCTATTGCCTACTAATTATACAATTACTTACAGAGACTCGTTAGATTCTGTCGTTGCTACGCATATAGTAACAACGCCTCCGGGGTTATTGAAATGGAATGGATGTAAATCTTATACTTATATAGATACTATTGTTTTTTCCAATACTGGTACTTATAAAGTTTCTACTTGGGATTGTTGTAGAGATACTGTTAATAATATAACCAATTCGACTAGTTACGGAATGTATATCGATTGTCGAATAATGGTTGATGGCCTTAATTCTAGTCCTTACTTTTTACGTGATCCGATTATATTGGCTCAAAAAAATCTCGAATTTTTATATAGCATAATGCCTTACGATGTTGATGGTGATTCATTGTCGTGGGAGTTGTCAAATCCCGAAGATTTACAGAATGCAGGTTCGGGTGGTTTTAATATTGTATCCATTCCATACACCTACCCACCTTCGAATAGTAGTGCTCCATTCAGATTAGATTCAATGTTAGGTTCTATTTTGTTTACACCAAATACAGAAGGTAGATATCAAATAGGGGTTAAAATAATTGAATGGAGAAATGGGGTACAAATTGGATATATACATCGTGATATGCAAATTAAAGTAATTCAAAGTGCGAATTTGCAAGCAAGTAGTTATGTAAATATACATGTTCTTACAAATGGAGCTACTACCTCTATGCAAAATTGGTATCAAGGAACAATAACTCCAATTATAAATTTAAATGTAGGAAGTTATTTATATATGCAATTATCTACTTGTGATTCTGATTATTTTGGTGGATGGTCTCCTGATGCATTCGCATTTGGTAATGCTTTAATTAATACTGTTGCAGGATGGGGAACACCTCAAAACTATTTATATTACTGCGATTTGACTTTCTATTGGATGCCTATAATCACGGAGGCTAGTGATCGTCCATACTATTTAGTAATGAGACAAAATGAAACTATAGGACAAGGCATTCGACTTGAAAGGGATTTTACATTCAGGATATTTATTTCAAACACCACCACAAGTATC
Source organism: Bacteroidota bacterium (assembly GCA_039798145.1). Classification (GTDB taxonomy): domain Bacteria; phylum Bacteroidota; class Bacteroidia; order AKYH767-A; family OLB10; genus CAINEC01. The sequence continues at coordinate 33 of JBDKGQ010000178.1, read as the reverse complement.
AATGAAATTAGCAACGATACTAAATCGGTTTAT
>JBDKGQ010000177.1:0-3548 GCA_039798145.1 Bacteroidota bacterium | reverse complement strand
AAACTCAAGATTTTATGATATACATCTCTTCGGATATCGCGAACAACTCCGTTACGAATAGGAGCTAAAAAGTACATGGCCATGTAGCGAGTTAAGTTTTTAAGAAAAAACATAACAACTACCAACATACTAATCAGCATCAATGCTTTTAGCTGACCATACTCAAGGATATAATTACCGAGATAGTAATTAAAATTATTTAGTAAGCTTTTAGCACTAACCGACCATGGCATCAGCGTATAATTTCTATTCTGACTAAAAAGAACATTCAGAAAAGGAATAATCATCGTGAGTGAAAAAAGCGAAAAGAAGACAGTCATAATATTAAACAAGACCGATAAAGATGCTTGTGCTTTATAAGGCTTGATAAAACGTAGTAAACGAATATAGTTTTTCACCCTCCAAAGATAGATAAGTTAATTTATTTGAAGCCTTTATACCGCTATAATTCCTCGTGTAATTTAATTATCTTCGTCGGCATAAAGCAAAGCCGATTATGCAATACGATCCAATAAAAAGAAGTCTCGGAAATGTGTTTAATAAAACTCCGTTTTTACGAAAGATGTTTTATCGTCTTTTAGACTTATTATTACTAAGAGCTTGGCATGTGCATAAGGAATTAAAGCAATGGCAACGCGGAGCAAAAGCAGATGCTCAGATACTCGATGCCGGAGCTGGATATGGTCAACATTCGTATTGGTTAAATGCCAGATTGCCAAAGTCGACCATTCTTGCTATGGATGTAAAGGAAGAGCAGGTGGAGGATTGTAATCAGTTTTTCAAATCGATAGGATCTGGCGAGCAGGTGAAATTTGTTGTTGGCGACTTAACTCAGTTTGAACATCCTAACAAATACGATTTAGCAATATCTGTTGATGTGATGGAACATATTCTTGAAGATGTTCAGGTATTCAAAAATATTAACACTTCGCTTAAACAGGGTGGAATGTTATTGATCTCTACCCCGAGTGATCAAGGCGGTTCTGATGTGCATGGAGATGGTGAGTCTTCGTTTATTGAAGAGCATGTTCGTGACGGATATAATATCAAAGAAATAGAGGATAAACTTCGTTCGGCTGGATTTTCGAAAGTAGAAGCAAGATATCAATATGGTACACCAGGTAAAATTAGCTGGCGACTTTCAATGAAGTATCCGATTTTAATGCTGGGCGCAACAAAATTGTTTTTCATCATTTTGCCTGTTTATTATATCATCACGTATCCAATCGCCTATCTGTTAAACTGGTGTGATGTGATGTTTAGTCATAAAACAGGAACAGGGTTGATTGTGAAAGCCTGGAAATAATCGGCACTATGAAATTTGGACTAGCCTGGAAAATCGCTCGACGATATTTTGCTGCCAAGCGGTCACATCATCTTATCAATATCATTAGCAAAATTAGTGTTGCTGGTGTATGCGTTGGCACCATGGGATTAATCATTGTGCTATCGGTATTTAATGGCTTTGGTAATTTGGTTTTAAGCATGTACGATAGCTTTGATCCAGATATCGTTATTACGCCCGCTAAAGGGAAATTCTTTAATCCAGAAGACGCAGCGATAGAAAAAATAAAAAAGCTGAATGGTATTAGCGTTACTACGTTTACGTTAGAAGAGAATGTTTTACTTCGTTATAAGGAACGACAATTTATAGCCACCATGAAAGGTGTATCAGCATCTTATTTTAAAAGCAGCGACCTTCAAACAAAAATTATTGATGGTAGTCCGATGTTAAAGCATGGCGACTTAAACTTTATGATTCCGGGGGCGGGTATTGCGTATTCACTCGGACTAAAATTGAACGATCCTGTTTCAAGAATAAATGTTTATTTACCGAAGAAGGGAATTGATCCATCAACGGCTTTATTAAATCCGGATGAGGCTTTTTCGCAACGAACAATTGCTGCTTCAGCTGTATTTTCTGTACAACAGGATTTTGATAATAAGTTTGCCATTGTGCCTATCGATTTTATTCGAGAGATGATGGGTGAAGAAAAAAAAATATCATCCATCGAAATAAAACTGCAGAAAGGAATTGACCAGCAAGTCGTAGCTCAACAGTTGCAACAAATAACAGGAACAGGTTTTAAAGTTAAAGACCGATTTCAGCAACACGATTTCTTATACAAGATTTTGAAGTCTGAAAAGGCTGGTGTTTATCTGATACTTTGTTTCATTTTACTCATTGCTACCTTTAATGTTTTTGGTTCGCTAACCATGTTAATCATCGATAAGAAGAAAGATATTTTATCATTGATTAATATGGGTGCTTCAGTAAGTTTTATTAAAAAAGTATTTTTTATTGAAGGACTGCTCATTTCTGTTTTTGGTGCAGGCATAGGAATGCTATTAGGAGGAGGAATTTGTTTTGTCCAACAACAATTTGGAATTATAAAATTAGGTGATGCCGAAAACTTTGTGACCAGTAGTTATCCTGTTGCTATGCAGCTCAACGATTTTTTATTGGTAACAGCCATCGTTTTAATAATTGGAGGAACAGCAGCGTTTGTAACTTCACGATTGATTGTTAAGCGACAACTTGAAAATACTATCATCTGATTTATTTCATTAATTTTAACCTTTTCAGATAAATATGAACGGAAATATAGCAGCTAAAAATTCGCCCCCTGTTGATCAGATAGGAATAGAAGAGAGAATAGCACGATTGACAAAACGCTCAATTAAAAATGAGAGTAAAAAAGAGGCATTGTTAATGGCGATTAGCATGATGGACTTAACAACGCTCGATGCGAAAGATACTCCCGGTAAAGTGAAGCAGCTTTGTGCAAAGGCATTGCGTCCGCATGATAAATTAAGCTATGTTCCTCCTGTTGCTGCAGTATGCGTTTATCCAAATATGGTAGCAATCGCAAAGAAGGAATTAGAAGGGTCAAAAGTAAAAGTGGCTTCGGTGGCTACAGCATTTCCGAGTGGGATGAGCACTAAAAAAATTAAAATCGACGAAACAAAGTATGCAGTGAATGAAGGTGCCGATGAAATAGATATGGTTATTTCAAGAGGTAAATTTTTAGCTGGTGAATATAATTTTGTGTTTGATGAAATTGCAGCCATCAAAGAAGCTTGTGGCAATGCACACTTGAAAGTGATTTTAGAAACAGGCGAATTATCTACGTTGGATAATGTGCGTAAAGCATCTGATATTGCGATGTATGCAGGTGCTGATTTTATAAAAACATCAACTGGAAAAATTCAACCAGCGGCTACGCTACCCGTTACATTAGTGATGTTTGAAGCCATTAAAGATTTCTATTTTAAAGAAGGAAAGATGATCGGAATGAAACCAGCGGGAGGAATAGCAACATCGAAAATTGCTATGCAATATCTCGTAGTGCTTCGCGAAACATTAGGAGAAGCTTGGATGAATGCTGATTGGTTCCGCTTTGGAGCTAGTTCACTTGCAAATGATGTATTGATGCAATTAGAAAAACTAGAAACAGGAATTTATCAAGGACCAGAATATTTTTCGAAAGATTAATAAAATCGAAAATTGACATAATAAAAAAAGGGCGCTCTTCGAATCTAGAAGG
>JBDKGQ010000176.1:0-4443 GCA_039798145.1 Bacteroidota bacterium | reverse complement strand
AAAATCATCTAAAAATCTATTTTAAATTATTGTAATTCAACAATTTAAAGTGTCAAACAAAGCTTATTTTTGTCAAAATTTCAGAAAACTGACCTTTCAAAATTTATTTTTTCAGGCAAAAATTCGGCGTAAAAACTACTTAGCCTAAGTCATTTTACTTATTTGTCAATAATGCCTGGTTTTTTCGTACATTCAACCTCTAATAATCAACTATGAAGAAAATTAAACTGGATAGTGTTTTTGAAGAATACGACAACTTCGATCAATTACCAAAGGATGATCAGTTTTTGTTGAACAATGCCATTGAAGCTGCAAAATCCGCTTACGCCCCCTACTCTCACTTTCATGTGGGCGCTGCGGTGATGCTTGATAATGGAGAAATTGTTCAAGGTAATAACCAAGAAAATGCGGCTTATCCATCTGGATTATGTGCTGAGCGTGTAGCTTTTTTCTCAACGGGCGCTCAACATCCCAACGAAAAAATAAAATCGATTGCTGTTGTAGCCTATCCCGAAGGAAGTGAAGCCGGACGAGTTTCGGTTAGTCCTTGTGGCGATTGCCGTCAGGTAATGGCTGAATATGAGCATCGCTATGGACAAAAAATTCGCTTGATTATGCAGTCGGGAGCTGGGAAATACATTGTTTCTGAAAGCGTAAGCAGCCTATTGCCATTCGCCTTTGATGCCGAAAGCATGAAATAGGGATTTTTCGCTCTTATTTTCGATGGTTTATATTCTCGTTTAACTTATTTTTGCGGCATCATGGAAACAACCGCTACAAAAGGTAAAAGGAGTAAACCTAAATACAGTAAAGATTTATACCTACAATGGTATGAGCAAATGCAATTGATGCGTCGCTTTGAAGAACGCGCAGGTCAGTTGTACGGTATGCAGGATTTTGCCACTTATACAACGGACAAGAAGCTGTTGTGGCAGGAGCTATTTCTGTTATGACAAAAGAAGATGCAATGATTACTGCTTATCGTGATCACGCGCATGCACTTGGCAAAGGCGTTAGCGCTCGCGAAGTAATGGCCGAACTTTATGGTAAAATTACTGGTTGCTCGAAAGGGAAAGGTGGTTCCATGCATATGTTCAGCAAAGAGCATCGTTTCTTCGGTGGACATGGAATCGTGGGAGGACAAATTCCATTAGGAGCAGGAATCGCTTTCGCGGAGCAATATAACGGAACAAAAAACATTTGCGTTTGCTATATGGGTGATGGCGCTGTCCGTCAAGGTGCATTACACGAAGCATATAACATGGCCATGCTTTGGAAACTGCCAGTTGTATTTGTTGTAGAGAATAACTCATATGCAATGGGTACTAGTGTTGAAAGAACATCAAACGTAACTGAACTTTACAAATTAGGTTCTGCTTACGATATGCCTTCTTATCAGGTAGACGGAATGAGTGTTGAAGCTGTTCACGAAGCAATGCAAAGTGCTTGTGACCATGCTCGCTCTGGTAAAGGCCCTGTGTTTTTAGAAATGAAAACGTATCGTTACAAAGGACACTCGATGAGTGATCCTGCTAAATACCGTTCGAAGGATGAAGTAGAAGAATACAAATCGAAGGACCCGATTGAAGTAACGAAACAAATTTTATTAGATAATAAATTTGCGACTGAAGCAGACATCGAAGCAATTGATAACCGCATTGCAGAGATTGTTGAAGACAGCGTGAAATTCGCGGAAGAGTCGCCATATCCAGATGCTTCTGAACTTTACAAAGATGTATACGATCAATCGGATTATCCTTACATCATTGAATAATTAAACTATAACGATTACGAATTACCGAAAATATAAAAAGCAAGATGGCTGAAATAGTAAGAATGCCGAAAATGAGTGATACTATGACCGAAGGAGTTGTAGTAAAATGGCATAAGAAAGTGGGTGATAAAGTGAAGAGTGGTGAATTAGTGGCGGAAGTTGAAACTGACAAAGCAACCATGGAATATGAATCGTATCATAACGGTACTGTTCTTTATTTAGGTGTTGAAGAAGGGAAAGCAGTTGCCATTGATGGTGTATTAGCCATTGTAGGTAAAGAAGGGGAAGATTATAAATCATTATTAGATGCAGAACTTTCAAAAGCACCTGCATCAAAACTAGTTGAAGCAGCTCCTGCTCCAAAAGCAGAAGCTCCCAAACCAGCACCTGCTCCCGCACCAGTGGTAGCAGCTCCTGCTCCAATTGCTCAACCTGTTGCTGCATCATCTTCTGACGATCGCGCTAAGGCATCACCGTTAGCAAAGCGTTTAGCAAGTGAAAAAGGCATTGATCTAAGCATGTTAAAAGGCAGTGGCGACCATGGACGAATTGTAAAACGCGATATCGAGTGGTTTAAGCCAGGGACGTTTGTACAAACTGCTGCTTTTGCTCCGAATGCCGTGACATCTGAAAGCTATTCAGAAGTAGCAGTATCACAAATGCGCAAAACGATTGCACGCCGTTTATCTGAAAGTATGTTTACGGCTCCGCATTTTTACTTAACGATGGACATTGACATGGATGCATTAATTGCAGCACGTGACAGTGTGAACCAGGTAGCATCTGTAAAGATTTCTTTTAATGATTTTATCGTTAAGGCAGTAGCAAGTTCATTACGTCAGCACCCAACAGTGAATTCATCTTGGTTAGATGACAGAATTCGTTATAACAACCATATTAATATTGGAGTTGCAGTTGCAGTTGACGAAGGTTTATTAGTACCAGTAGTTCGTTATGCTGATAGCAAAACATTGACGCAAATTTCTACGGAAGTAAAAGGCTTTTCACAGAAAGCAAAAGATAAAAAATTACAGCCAGCTGATTGGGAAGGCAACACCTTTACGATTTCTAACTTAGGCATGTTTAACATCGAAGAATTCACTGCAATTATTAATCCGCCAGATGCTTGTATTTTAGCTGTTGGAGGCATTAAGCAAGTACCTGTTGTGAAGAACGGAATGGTACAGCCAGGCAACGTAATGAAAGTAACATTAAGCTGCGACCACCGCGTTGTAGATGGTGTTGTAGGATCTAAATTCCTGAATACACTAAAAGCATTATTGGAAAATCCGATTGTGTTGTTAGGGCAAGGGAATATTTAATTAATCTATAAACGAACAAAAAAACAGGCTAAAAGCCTGTTTTTTTGTTTATATTTGAATGGAATATTTAATAATGCAATTACATGAAAAAAATCCTGCTTTTTATTATTTGTATATTTTCAAGTGAAGTAATACAAGCTCAAATTACATTTGAAAAAACAATTGACACCCTATCCACATCAGAAATCAGATGCATAAAAGAAACTTTTGATGGTGGCTATGTTTTTTGCTCTATGGATTATAATGCTTTTGTAAGAAAAATGATAGTAACCAAAATTGATTCATTAGGTAACATTGAATGGGCCAAAAATGATTTTGGATATGGTTACCCAACGGCTATCCTACAAACACCTGATAGTGGATTTATGGTATATGGGAACACAACCAACAATCAAGTTTGTCTAATAAAATTGAATAATCTCGGTGATACATTATGGACAAAAACATTTGCATTAGCGAATGGGCCTGCAAATACATCACCTTTCAATGGTATAGCTTCAATTAACAATTCCCTTTATGGACTAATTGGTTATTCTTACAATCAAAACGCCGCTTATTTTATCGCGGAAATCGGTAATGGCATACAAGCAGCAACCAAGTTTTACAATTATAGTACATCTAACATAATTTTAAATGCAATTGATAAGACCTATAATAACAATTTTATAATTGCAGGTCAAATTTGTAATTCTTCAACCAGCAGTGACGTATATTTAATACACGCAAATTGTTATGGTGATACCATTTGGACAAAAAGATATGACAAAGTAATTAATGATTTATGCTATGATGTAAAACAAACATCAGACAGTGGATTTATAATTCTTGGAGCACAAATGGACACCAGCGTTTGCGGCAAAGCCAATATTTTCTTAATTAAGACAAATAGTAATGGTGATACACTATGGACTAAAGTTTATTACAATTCATATAGCGAAGGTGGTACATCCATTATTCAAACTAATGACGGAAATTATTTAATTACAGGAGCTAGGAAAAATACGAACAACACCCAAAGCCTAAAATTAATGAAAGTCGATAGTTTAGGCAACATGATTTGGGATAGGCAATTTATTCATAATACGGACAATGATGGCATTTGTGTGATCCAAACAAAAGATGATGGATTTATTGTCTCGGGCCGAACTGGTATTAATTCGACCAATAATAACATAGGATATCTTATTAAAACAAATAATTTGGGATTAATGAATTCTCAAACAGGACTTAATGAGTATAGTGATGTTAAGGATTTAAATATTTATCCCAACCCATCAAATGGTAGATTTACAATAAGAGAAGATTTTACTAACAATGCTCAATTCTACGTTTATACTACTTCGTACC
>JBDKGQ010000175.1:0-3558 GCA_039798145.1 Bacteroidota bacterium | reverse complement strand
CATTTGAAAATCGAAAATTTATTAGAGCAAATTCAAGATAATATTTACCGTAAAGCAATGGACTTGCGCGAAGAAAAAACAAATCGTGCAGATACATGGGATGAGTTCATTGAAATTCTTGATACCAAAGGCGGATTTGTTTATGCTCATTGGGATGGTACAACAGAGACAGAAGAAAAAATCAAGGAGTTGTCAAAGGCAACAATTCGATGTATTCCGATGGACAACCCAGTGGAAGAAGGTCTTTGTATTTTAACTGCAAAGCCTTCAGGACAGCGAGTATTATTTGCAAGAGCATATTAAAATCATGAACGAACAGATACTTCATTTATTAAATACAAAGGTTAAGAATGCAAAAAATGCAACTGATACAACCTTTGCAGCTTTTTCATTGATAAAGCATATGCTCATGGAATATGAGCGAGAATTGAAACACATAATGCTTTTAAATGATCCTCGTATAAAAGTGAAATATACTGATCGTGGTACCTTTGAAGCGGAGTTAAAAGTTGCTGATGATGTTTTGATTTTTATAATGCACACAAATGCTTTTGCTTTTGATGCAACTCATCCTCTAAGCAAATCAAATTATGTAAGTCTTAATCCTGAGCGTGGAGTGTGTGGAATGATATCCGTTTATAATTTTATGGCGGACGCAATGAAGTTTGAAAGAAGGGGAGACGTAGGACAATTGCTAGGACGAATCTTTATTAACTCAGAAAATCACTTTTTTGTAGAGGGGAAAAAGCAAATTGGAATATTGTTCAATAATTTTAATGCAGATACAATTTCAAACGACACATTAAAAAAATTAATTGATCAGTTTTTAATTAATGCATTAGATACAGATGCTATCGTTCCTCCAATAGATGCGATGCGTGAAATTACTGTTCATGACGCATTAACTTACATGATAGAAACATCTATGTACGATGGTAAAAAAGTTGGATTTAAATTTCGAAATCAGCAGGATGATGATGTAACAGCATAAAAAATGGGGCTTAATTTTAAGCCCCATTTTTTATTTACAATCTTTAGAGTTTTTAATTGCCTCAATAGAATCTTTAGCTTGTTTGGTTGTTGGATCTATTTCCAAAACTTTATTCCAATATTCTATTGATAAACTACAATCCTTTGCAACGAAAGCAGCAAAGGCTAAATAACTATTAGCTTCAACTAAATTAGTTTTTTGTTTTGTTAGGTTGGCAGCATCTGCACTCGCTAATTCAATGAACTTTGCATAATGTGGTTTTGCTAAACCTTCTTTAGCGGTGTTGTCAATTTGTGCGTTTGCACGTCCTCGCCAAAAATATCCATTAGGCCAGGTAGGATTAATTTCTGTAACCTTTGCAAATGCAGAATCCGCTTTTACATAGTTTTTCGCATTATACCAGGCACGTCCCATATTGAAATAATCTGTGATAGCGGCCTTAGCTGAATTATTGATTTTCGCCTCATAAGTCAAAGCGCTTAAATCATATTTCTTCTGCTTATTATACATGTCTGCTAAATCATCATATAATTCGCCTTGTTTAGGATCAATTGTTAATGCTGTTTGTATATAAGCAGTTCCAACTTCTGCATTTCCACCTTTCGCTAATATTTTTCCATAGTAAGAATAATCTTTACCAATACGTTTTGTGGTATCCTCTGCAGTTATAGCAAATACTTTAGCAATTGTTTTTAAAGCCGTATCGTTTTTACCTAATTCATAATTAACGTAGGCCATCATTCTCATCATGCCTAAATTAGTTGAGTCCACTTTCGTGATTAAAGAAAGCTCAAATCCTGCATCATTATATTCTGCACTTTGATATAAGAAAGATGCATAACGTAATCTAGCGCTGTTATTGTTTTTAGAAAGCTCTAAATATTTTTTATAGTTTTCCTTTGCTTGCTCAGGCTTTCTCATTTTATAATAACATTCTCCAAGCTCTCTGTAAGCAGGGGCAAAATCAGGATCAATGCTTAATGTCTTATTAAATTCAGCTATTGCGATTTCATAACTCATTGAACGCTTATAAAGTTGTCCTTTGTGAAAAACAGACTTGATATATTTTCCTTCTTTCTCTAATGCTTGATTGTAAAATTTAGCAGCTTCACTTCCATTATTCTCTTCTGAATAGATATCGCCAATCAAATTATAAATTAATGGATTCTTTGCATCAAGTTTAAGTGCTGCATCTAGGTAAACTCTAGCCGTCATCAAGTCTTGTGCTTTTTTATGGCGAATTAATGCTTCAGCAGCAACTGTAAGAATAGTAGCGTTTTTTGGACCTGCACTTTTTACGGCAGCTTCAATAGCAGCCTTGCCTTCAGCTAGGTTTCCGGCTGAAAGTTTCAACTCGGCATTTCCAATTTGTAAAAATAAATTGCCTGGTTCTTTTTTTAGTCCTTCAGAAAAAATGATTGCTGCAGAATCGGCTTTATCAGCATCCATTAAGTTATTTCCCCAATAATAATAGTAATCTCCTTTTGTTGGCTCTAATGAAATCATGGCCTTGTACATAGCAGAGGCATCATCATGTTGTTCATTTTCATTTAATCGAATTGCATCTTTTAAAGTTTGAGCGCTTGCATTAAAACCTATAGTAGTTAATAATGCAATAAAAATTTTATTTTTCATATCAGTAATTTTACTCTGTTTTAATTAATCGAACTGGCATAGTCGCAGGCAATAATCCGGCCATTCTAATTATACGTTGTCCTGCATCCCCTGCAACAAAAGAAACGAAGCCAGTCCCTAGTCCTGCGCGACCTTCTCTGTTAATCATATAGACTTCTCTTATCAATGGGTATTGCGATAGGGCAATATAAGCCTGATAAGGTTTGTAATAGTCATCCGGATAGATAGGATTATCTGAACTTGTTATGTCTAATACTTTAATTTTTGAAAGGAAGGATTGACTTTCTTTACTTTCAAAATCACTGATCCAAGAAACACCAATAATCCCAACTGCATTAATATTTTCTTCTACATATTTTATTACCGCTGGATTTGATTCTGATGCGAAACAAGATGGCGCAAAGTCTTTCCCATCTAATAATTTATCTTTCAAATAACGAACATTACTTGAACCATTATTATCAAACACAACTGAAATTTTACCAAGTTTCGATGTAGGAAATAGTTGATTCCAATTGGTGCTTTTTCCATTTAAAATCGAGGTAAGTTGATTAATTGAGAGTAAACTATCAGGATTGTTTTTATTTACAATAATTGCAATTGCGTCTAATGCAATTTTAGTTGTTACTGGAATTAAGTTTCTTGATTTGAAATAAGTGTTTTCTTTATCGTTTAACTGACGAGTCACAATGATTACTTTCGCTGAGTCATTAATGAAATCATTGAAACATTTTGCTTCTGCACTATGCGTTACATTTAATTTCGCATACTGATACAATCCCATAAAAGTATCTTTCTCCGAATCAAGTAGTGGTTGCAATGTTTCATCAGAAGAGATTTTTACGATGCCAGAAGTAGGAGTATCGCTGTATGGTTTTTTAAAATCAGTTCCGCAGGATACCAGAAAAAATAAAGGAAGTAAAAAGAATATT
>JBDKGQ010000174.1:0-3562 GCA_039798145.1 Bacteroidota bacterium | reverse complement strand
CAATTAAAATATACCTTCATATGAAAATAATATTTTTTATTTCTGCAACTCTTTTTATTCTTTGGTTAATATGGAAATTATCAAGAATGGAAAGAAAAGATTGGAAAGAATACATCCCTTATTATAAACGTATTATTGATCAAGCTGGTGAGGAAGCATTTCAAATTTTAGAAGAGAAAAAAATCAATAGAAGCTATGGATATTGTCATCGTTTTTGGGGATTAAAAAAAAGAATCCTAAAAGAAAAATACAATATTAATTGGAAAACGCCAGCTGAATTAAACAGACATATTATATTCGATTAATGATAGTTGACAAGAAAAGATTTGGTGTTTAGATTAGTATAGGAAATTAGATTGGAAGCATAAATAATAACGGCTGTCTATTTTCGTTATTGTAACTGCCAGCCATCCTCTAAAACCAGATTAATGAATAAACCATTTTCAATTTACCTATTCTTAATAGCTGTTTTCATTTTAAGTTGTGATAATAGCAAAGTGAAAAAACATGAATCAGTATTAACAAAGCAAGACTCTTTGAAAACCGTTATGGTTGACAAACAGCTTCATGATAGTCTGTATTTTTTATGTGATAGTATAGCATCAAATATCCAATCAAGTTTGGTGGAGTTAAATAAAATGGACCGTATGAGTAAGAGAAAGGATTTTAATGCCACAGATGATTTTTATATGGATTATGAACTCTATACACAGAATGTGTATGGGTCCGCTGAAAAGATGAATAAAATGGATTCTATCTGTGAGGCTTCTGGCATTTTCATTTTTAATAATAAACTATTTGATTCTGCTGAACAGGCTTTATCGTTAATTGATTCAATCGAAAAAATAAATCCTAAGATGGATGATTTTCATAAGACAAGTTTGAAAAAAGAAAAGGACCGGTTAATAAGAATGAAAGAGGTACGATTTGTTTTTAAAAATTAAGGATAGAAATTATTGCTCACAAAAAAACCGTGTAACACTTAGCTACACGGTTTTATATTTTAACACTATATGATCTTAGTGATCGTGATCGTGCATTCCTGGTGTGTGCGCGTGACCATGAGCTAATTCTTCTTCAGATGCTTCACGTACTTCTACTACTTTTCCATCGAATTGTAGCGTATGTCCTGCTAAAGGATGATTAAAGTCTAATAACACTGTATCTTCATCGATAGAAAGAATCTTAGCCGCTAATTGGTTACCATCTCTGTCTAATAACGGGATAACGTTACCAACGCGTAAAATTTCCATATCAACAACTCCATCTACTTTAAACATGTCCATACCAACACGTACTAATGCTTCATCGTCAACTGGACCGTAAGCGTTTTCAGAAGCAATAACAAATGAAAACTCATCACCCGTCATCTTACCACTTAAATTGTTTTCGAAATCAGGGATTAATTGTCCTGAACCGAATAAAAACACTAATGGAAACTCTGTTCCTGTTTCTTCTACTAATTCGAAATCTACTCCGTTTAAGCTGCTTTGCAGGCGATAGGTAACGGATACCACTTTTTGCTGTCCTATTTGCATTTTGTTAAATTTTGTACGACAGATTTTTAGAGGTCATCAAAAAGGCTATCGCTGGGTTAATATGGCGCAAAGGTAAGGTTTATTCCCTTATTATTTACCTAAGGCAATGATCTCTTTTCTCCATGAAAGCTCCATTGGCTGATAAACCCAAAACTGATTACAGTGAGTCAGGCAGTCAGCCATCCGAAAACCTCCTCGCTCTGTCTCGTAGTGCGTAGGCTGTTCGATTTTATTATGTCCTACTACCTGATAAAAAGGGGCAGCGGATACTCTCAATTCACTTATATCTGCCCAAAACGGACCACCTACATCTAGTCCACCTCTTGCTTTACCAACGCTATAAAGTTCTTTACAACCTTGCTCAAATAAATGGTTTAAATGCTGCGACAATCCTTTGGTGTTGTAGTCTGAGAAATCATGTCCGAACATTTGCATGAACTGCAACCACCTTGTTGTAATACCCGCGTGTACCCACAAATGCTCAAAGGCAAAATAAGAAAGTTGAAAGTGTTCTTCATATTGCTTGAAAAGTCGTTGGTAGTCTAATGCATATTTCTCTTTGTAAACTCGTAATCTTCTAGATGAATGCCAGTGGTATTGTAAATCGTGATTCCCAACCAATAAAACTACTTTATCAGGATGGTTCAGTTTTAAATCAATAATCTCTTCCAGATTTTTAAGTTCATCGAGCTCCTCACGACCATCGACATAATCGCCCATGAAAATGACTTTGTCGTATTGGGCAATATCAATCGACTTCCAATTATCACGGCCATGTATGTCCCCAATGGTAATCCACTTCATACCTTATGCGTTATCATCTTTCCACTTCCATAGATGTCGGCAGGCGATGGTTCTATACGGACGCCATTGTTCAGCAACTTCAATCATCTGCTGGTGTAATTGTTTGCCTTTCCCATCTAAACCATATAACTTCTTCATCGCATTTTGTATTCCTAAATCATCAACTGGAAAAACATCAGGACGGTTTAATGAAAACATTAGAATCATTTCAACTGTCCATTTCCCAACACCTTTTATTTGCGTTAAATGTGCAATTAAATCTTCATCCGTTTTGCGATATAGTTTACGGTAATCCAAGCCGTTAGTAATGGAAAATTGAGCAATGTTTTTTAAGTAACCAGCCTTTTGATACGATAATCCACAGCTTCTTAAATGTTCATCATCTAATCGTAAAACAATATTGGCATCTGGGTCTTTATTCGGAAATAAATTCAAAAAACGATCGTAAATAGTCGCTGCTGCCTTTGTAGATAACTGCTGACTAACAATTGCGCGTATTAATGATTGATATAAATTTTTATTGGGCATGAAGGCGAGGGGAGGTGTCGACTTTAAAACTTCCTTCATTAACAAATCTTTTTTGAGATGCTTATAGGCCTTCTTTAATTCATCATCCTTCATAGTCGGAAATATTCATTTTAATTCTGGATGATTTCGGATAGTAATTATTCATTCGACCTTGGATTAATTTCATCCAGCCTAATGGCAACTGCTGATAGGTAGCTAAACACCAGCCTTTATAATCACTATTAACTTGAATAGTTTCACCTTTCAAATAATGTAAGGCTTGTTCTTTCGATAATTCAATACATTTAATAGAGGAATTACAATGAATACTTAATGCTACATCATGCGAAGGAATTAGTAAATCACCTTTAATTGTTCCGAGATGTAAGCCCGCTTGACGAATATTGATCTTGTTTTTTATCTTCTGAAAATTCAACCATGTATTTGTAGGAAAAGCATACAATTCGCCTTTGTGTTCATAAGGAATGAATTCTTTGGCATCCGATAAATACTCATTCAGATATTTCTTGTAGTTCATTGCAGGTTTTATACTGCTGAATTTAGGATCTGCTTTTGATTCTCCAATGTACTTCAAGATCGAACAATAAAATCCTTCTCCTTTTACTTTATGCGGATAAAATTGATAACCATTTTTCGTTACTACAATTCCATCAGGTAAATCGTTAAGATTAATTTTTTCAAATTCATTCGAA
>JBDKGQ010000173.1:0-3580 GCA_039798145.1 Bacteroidota bacterium | reverse complement strand
CGTTTACAGCACTGTTGTAATAGGCACCCAAGAATGGATGCAAGAGAATTTGAAAACAACACATTATAAAAATGGGGCTGTCATTCCTAACAACTTAACCAATGCCCAATGGCAAGCAACCTCAAGTGGCACCTGCGCCGATTATAATAATGACTCAACGAATACAGCAGTTTATGGTAAATTATATAATTGGTACGCTGTGGCCGACCCACAAGGACTCTGTCCTACTAATTGGCATGCGCCCTCTGATGCTGAATGGGATGTTCTTTTTAATTATTTAGGAGGAGATACTATTGCAGGAGGAGCCATGAAAGAAATTGGCACTACACATTGGGATAGTCCAAATACTGGAGCTACCAATAGCAGTGGATTTACAGGTCTCCCTGGCGGGCACCGCGAAATCAATGGATTATGCTACAACATTGGTAGCTACGGCTATTGGTGGAGTTCTACGCAGTCCTCAATTACATTTGCGCATGCCCGCACCCTGAATTACTTTCTTAGCAATATAACAAACTACGACAATAAAATGACCTACGGGTTTTCTGTGCGTTGCGTGAAGGATTGACCGTGAAGGACGGAGCCTTCACGGTTAGGACGCAGGCGCAAAAAACATTTGTAATGTTAACAACTATTCGGTTGGGTTTTTAAGGTCTTTGCCTTTCTGAATTAATATTGCCTGTGAATTAAGAGATTAAAAAAAATAGTAGGTTGGGCCTACTTTTCAATAATTAACCAAATAAGTCTGAATAAAAGAAACGCCCCAATTTCTTGGAGCGTCGGACGAAAGATACTATCTTTCGTGTTGTTCGTAGGGCAAATATAAATCAAAAAATCATTTAAATGCAAAATGATTTTACACCGATAACGGAGCCTCTCCCTTTTGCCATCCGCAAGGGGTTAACTCATCTGTTTGTAGTGCGTCTAATACACGAATAACTTCGTTCACATTACGGCCAACCGATAAATCATATACAGAAACCCAACGGATAATTCCCTGTGGATCGATGATGAAAGTAGCGCGGTATGCAATTTTTTCGTGTGCTTCTAATATTCCTAATTCTTCTGCAAGCGATTTAGATGTATCAGCAATCATCGGAAAGGAAATATCTTTTAAATCGGCATTGTTTAGTCTCCATGCTAAATGAACAAATTCAGAGTCGGTGGAAGCGCCTAATAATACCGTATTGCGGTTTTTAAAGTCGTCAATATGTTTATCAAATTCAATAATTTCTGTTGGACAAACAAAGGTGAAGTCCTTGGGCCACCAGAATAAAACGGTCCATTTGCCAGACTCAAATAACTGATCAGTATTGATATCGAAAAATTCTTTGTCTTTTTCAATGGAAACAACGGCTCTCTTGTTAAATGTTGGAAATTTAGAACCTACGGATAAAATTTTATTGCTCATAATTGTGTGGTTTAAAGTACGAAGATAGGATTATGTACTAACTCGCATAAATGAGATGAATCATATGGCTGGAATATTTTCATCACTTTTCGTTGTTCATATGAATTCGAAAACAAAGTAAAGCAGTGCTGAAATAATTAACGATATCTGTTTATATTAGCAAAAAATCATTGATATGAAAATTAATTTGAAATATTCATTTGCGATTGTTTTGGTGATTGTGGTAGTAGCATGTAGTCCTAAAGTTAAAACGACTACAACCACTCCAGCTCCCGTAACAGATCCAATCATGCTCGCTAAAATTACAGAGGGTAAATCGTTGTATGAAACCAATTGTAATAAATGTCATGAGTTACATAATCCTGGTAAGTACAACGAGCAACAGTGGACGAAATACTTAGATTGGATGGCGCCGAAAGCAAAAATTTCGGATGATCAAAAGGCAAGTATTTTCGCTTATTTATCAAATAACGCTAAGCACTAAAATAATTCATCATGACGGAGAAAGTCCGCATAGATAAATGGCTTTGGGCGGTGCGATTGTTTAAAACAAGAAGCTTATCAGCCGAGGCTTGTGAAAAGGGCAAAGTGAAAATTGCTGAGCAAACAGTAAAGGCATCGCGCACAGTTAAAATTGGTGATATAATCGTTTTACACCGTGGACCCTGGCAGCAAACTGTGAAAGTGGTGAATGTAATTGAACGACGGATAGGGGCAGCGTTAGTAAAAGAGTATATGGAAGATATCACAACAGAAGGAGAATTAGAGAAATTTAGATTGTATCAGTTAGCACAATCTTCATTTCATTTTAAAGGTGGTGAAGGTCGTCCAACAAAAAAAGAACGTCGCGACTTAGACGATTATACAATGGATTGGTAAAAATAAAATTATGAAGTTTCAATCAATTGAACTTATTATTCATCAGGCGGCAAAAGCATTTCGTCGCTTCCCAATGGCATTAATCTGCGCTATTCTTGCAGCAGCCTTGATGATGCATCTTGTTGATGATAATGCAGGCTTTAAGGAGAATATTCCGATGTATTATATTCTTCAAACGCTGTGGTTGGGTATGATTTCATTTGTAGGTTTATCGGTGTTTACGCAACGATACACCATGCGTACTTCTACGGTTATCTTGCTTAACGTTGCTGTTGTTGCCTTGATGGTTTATTTCTTTTATGCACAACCTGAATCGTACACGGTTAAGTCTGTATCCCGATTTATTATTTTAGTTATCGGAGCTCACCTCGGAGTTTCATTCGCACCTTTCCTTGTCAATACCGAAGTAAATGGATTTTGGCAATACAACAAATCGCTCTTCCTGCGATTTTTAACTTCAGCAATTTATTCAGCTGTTTTTTATATTGGATTATCTATCGCATTACTTGCAATTAAAGAACTCTTCAATATCGATTTTGGAGACAAGGTATATATCGATTTGTTCATTACAGTTGCTGTTGTTATGAATACCTGGTTTTTTATTGCTGGCATTCCATCGCGAATCATTGCATTAGAGCAGGTGAGAGAATATCCTAAAGGACTTCGCATTTTTACGCAGTATGTATTGCTGCCATTAGTGGTTATTTATTTAATCATTTTATATTTCTATGAAGCGAAAATTTTATTTACGCTGGTATGGCCTCGTGGTATCGTTTCTTATCTGATTATTGGATTTTCTACGTTGGGAATATTAGCATTATTGCTCGTGTGGCCATTGCGTGATGATGCAGAACATACGTGGATACGTACATTCACCAAACGGTTTTTCCTGGCTATATTTCCATTGATTGTATTGCTGATTATGGCCATCGGTCGCCGTGTAATGGAATACGGTGTAACTGAAAACAGATACTTCTTGATTGTACTTTCGCTATGGCTTTTTATTGTTGCGCTTTACTTTTTATTTAGCCGCAGAAAGAATATTAAGTTTGTTCCTTTGAGTTTATTTTTTGCTGCCTTACTTTCAGGATTTGGTCCTTGGAATGCTTTTGAAGTAAGTTCTTTAAGTCAGCATTCACGATTGGAAAATTTCTTTCAGAAGAATAAAATGATCGTGAATGGTAAAGCAACAAAATCGAAAAAAACGATTACCAAAGCAGATCAAAAAGAAATTGCTTCCATCGTTGAATACATGATTGATGTGCATGGTGTAGAAAGCATTCAGGACTT